>NZ_JBNNJZ010000103.1:0-20330 GCF_050270335.1 Streptomyces sp. NPDC059900 | reverse complement strand
CTTCTGAGGCAGAAGCACCACTGCCCCCATCGACCCCGTCGACCCCACCAACCCCACCGCCCCCGTCCTCACTGAGCCGCCGCAGCCGCGCACGGGCCCGCGAGAGCCGGGACCGCACCGTGCCGACCGGAATGCCGAGCGCCTCGGCGGCCTGCGCGTAGTCGAGCCCGGACCACACACACAGCACGAGCACCTCACGCTCCGGGCGGCGCAACTGCCGCAACGCACCGTGCACCGCGGCGAGCCGCCGCGCATCGTCCAGCCGCCCCGCGGACTCCTCCGAGAAGTCCGCCACGTCGGGCGGGGGCGGCTGCCGGTGCAGAAAGGCGAGCCGTCTGCGCAGGCCCCGGTTGGCGTTCTGCGCCTTGTGCGTGGCGATGCCCAGCAGCCACGGCTTGAGCGAACCGCCCTCCGGTTCGAGCCGCTCCCGGGTACGCCAGGCCGCGAGGAAGGTCTCGGACATGACCTCCTCGGCGGTCGACCAGTTGCCGGTCAGCCGCAGCGCATGGTTGTAGACCGTCCGCGCATACGCCTCGTACAACTCCCCGAACGCCTCGCGCTCACCTGCCCGGATACGTGCATGGATGCCATCTCCCAGTTCAGTAGGCCTCACACCACGTATCTCTCCGCACCCACCACCAAGTTCCTGTGCCCCCCGTCACACCCCTGGGCGCCTCGCTGAAAGCGCACCCGTACAGGAATACCTCACCCGTTCCGGAGGTTGGCTCCGTTACGACACAGGCGGACGAACCCCGGAAGGGCGACGAGTCATGAAGATCGGCATCATCGGCGCGGGCAACATCGGCGGCAACCTCACCCGGCGGCTGACGGCCCTCGGCCACGACGTATCCGTGGCGAACTCCCGGGGCCCGCACACGCTCACCGCCCTCGCCGAAGAGACCGGCGCGACGCCGGTCACGGTCGAGCAGGCCGCGCGGGGCGCGCAGGTCGTCGTCGTGACGATCCCCCTGAAGGCCGTACCGAACCTTCCGTCGGGCTTCCTCGACGGCGCGGCGGACGGCCTCGCCGTCATCGACACCGGCAACTACTACCCGCAGCAGCGCGACGGGAAGATCGCCGACATCGAGGAGGGCCTGACCGAGAGCCGCTGGACCGAGCAGCAGATCGGCCACCCGGTGATCAAGGCCTTCAACGGCACGTACTCCCAGGACATCCTCGACAAGCCCCAGCCCAAGGGCACACCCGGCCGCGTCGCGCTCCCGGTCTCCGGCGACGACGAGGCCGCCAAGAAGGTCGTACGCGACCTCATCGACGAAATCGGCTTCGACACCGTCGACAACGGCGGCCAGGACAACTCCTGGCGCCAACAGCCGGGCACCCCGGTCTACGGCCTGGCAAAGGACACCGAAGCAATCACCAAGGCCCTGTCCGAAGCCTCCCCGGAGCGCACGGCGGAGTGGCGCGCCTGATCGAACCCCTGTGCCACCACTGCGCTGCTCCAAAGCACCGAGGTGACCCACGCCCACTCGCTTCGTTGACCGATCCATGCGTATCTGTTCGGCCAATGGAAACGGGTGGGCGTGCGAGCGCACCTCCGACAGGCATCCCTTTACGAAAGGCATGTGCCGGACCCACTACACACAGCTCCATCAAGGCAGGGCGCTGTCCCGCATTTCATACGTGACTGCAACGAACCGCAGCTGCAGTTTCGACAATTGCCAACGGGCCGTGTCAGCCAAAGGCTTGTGCACCGGTCATTACCAGCAGCAGTCCGCTGGACGGCCGCTGACCCCGTTACGGAGGAAGAGAGACAGCGCGACCTACCAGGCGATGGTCAGGAACGGAATCATCGAGTGCCTCGGTTGCGGCGAGAGCAAGCCGACGTCGGAGTACTCGGCGGTCAACAGATCGGGCGCCCCTCGGCCCTACTGCAAGCCGTGCAACGCAGAGCGCGTCCGGCTCAGCAACTACAACGTGACCAAGGAATTCATCGAGCGGCTCTGGCGGTACCAGGGAGAACGTTGCGCGATATGCGAATCACCCGGAACGGGGTCACGCGCTCCGCATATCGACCACGACCACACCTGCTGCAACGGCGGCAGGAGTTGCGGCGCATGCGTCCGCGGGCTCGTCTGCTCGAACTGCAACGCCTACGCGCTCGCCTGGTATGAGGCTCTCCCCGCCCACCTTCGCACTTTCGACCTGCTCAACGACTACCTCGCCCGTCCCCCCGCGAAACGACTCCAAGAGAAACCACTCGCGGAGGGCGGGGCGTAGGCGGCGATCAGTCGACCTTGGCCCAGTCACGCAGCGCGTCCTCGCTCGCGAAGTCTGCGACGTTTTTGTCCAGCGGGGTCGACGTGTACTGGTGGAACCGCCACTTCGCCTGGATCCGCGGCTTGCCCGCCGTGACGTAATCGGCGATCCAGAGGGCGTCGCCCGCGTACGACGTGGTGTCGTAGGTGAGCCAAAAATCGCGGTTGCAGTAGAGGCTGACCCGGTGATTCGGGCGCAGGCGTTTTACCTCTTTGATGAAGCGGTCCTTTTCCGCGTTGCTCGCGCGGGTGTGTTCGCCCGTCCATTCCCAGTCCACCGCCAGCAAGTCCCCTGCCTTCTCGGGGGCCTTGCTGACGAAATACTCCGCCTGGGCCTTGATGTTGCCCGGCCACAGGAAGTGGTAGAAGCCGACCACGCAGCCGCCGTCCCGGGCCCGCTTCACCTGTGCGGTCAGTCTTGGGTTGACGTACGAACGGCCCTCTGTCGCCTTGATGATGACGAAGGATATGCCGTCCGTGTCGAAGGTGGACTGGTACGAGCTGACGTCGATGCCTTTGAGCACGGGCGGCCTCCTGGGCGGCAGGGCAGTGGGGGGGAAGGCGGGTCGATCTACCCCTTTGGTGCCCGGTGGCCGTGGTGGTCAACCGTTGTATTACTCAGCTGAGTGCTCAGCGGAAGATGCCGGTGTGTCCGAGCGAGTAGCGGCCCGGCTGCGGGTACACCGCGAGGCCGTGCGGGCCGCCGCCGACGGGGATGCGGGCGGTCTGGACTCCGGTGCGGGTGTCGATGGCGTACACCTCGGAGTCGTAACGGCCGGACAGCCAGAGGGTGTTGCCGTCCGCCGAGACTCCGCCCATGTCGGGGCTGCCGCCCTGGGGGAGCTTCCACTTCTTGGTGAGTTTGTTCTTGGGGAAGTCGAATACGGAGATGGTGCCCTCGCCCCGGTTGGACACGTACATCTCGCGTGAGTCGCGGCTGACGTACAGACCGTGGGTGCCCTTTCCGGTGTGCAGAAGCTTCGGCTTGTCGAACTTGTCGCCGCTCAGGACCCACATGCCGTCGGCCATCATGTCGGCGACGTAGAAGGTCTTGCCGTCGGGCGAGACTTTCACGTCCTGCGGCATGGCGCCCTTGAAGGGCAGTTTCTGCTGGCCGATGACCTTCATCTTCTCGGTGTCGACCTTGAGGAGTTCGCCGGAGAATTCGCAGGAGACGATGAAGTAGCGGCCGTCCGCCGAGAAGTCGGCGTGGTTGACGCCGTAGCAGCTGACCGGTTCGGTCTTGACCTCCTTCATGGTGTGCGGGTCGCGGAAGACGAGTTCGCGGTCCATCGAGGCCATCACGATCGCGTACTTGCCGTTGGGCGTGAAGTAGAGGTTGTACGGGTCGTGCACGGGGACCGGCTTGCCCGCCTTGCCGGTCTTGGGGTCGATGGGCGTGAGGGAGTGGCCGCGGTTGTTGTTGACCCAGAGGGTCTTCATGTCCCAGGAAGGGACGACGTGCTGGGGCTGGATCCCGACGTCGATCGTGTCGATCACTTCGTACGTCTTGGGGTCGATGACCGAGACGGTGTTGGTGTTGGTGTTGGGGACGTAGATACGGGAGGGGAAGTCCTTGACCACCGGGGAGAGCTTGCCCGGGCGGTCGGCGGCGTAGACGTCCTCGGGGTCCAGGAGGGGCGGCATGCCGGGGAGCCCTGGCGGCGCCTTGGGTTTGGCGGTCTTCTGGATGCCCTTGGTGCCGAGGGCTTCGTTCTCGCGGGTGTCGCTGCCGCTCCCGCAGCCGGCGAGCGCGGCGGCGACGACCGCGCCGACGGCGATGACCGCTCCGGTGCGCCGGGGGAGGTTCAGGTGCAGGGTCATCAGGTCAGCAGCTCCGTGGTCGTCACCGCGCGCAGGCCGCGGCGGTCGAGTTCTTCCAGGACGGCGGGGAGCGCGGCGACCGTGTCCGCGTACCCGAAGTGCAGGCTCACGACGGAGCCCGCGCGCACCTCTGAGGCGATCTTGCGGGTGACGGCCGGGGCGCCGGGCGAGGTGAAGTCGAGGGAGTCGACGTCGTACGAGAGGACGTGGGGGTAGCCCGCGCGGTGGGCGAGGCGGGCGACGAGGGGGGTCGCTCTCTCGGCGCGCGAGGGGCGGAACCAGGTGCCGATGGAGCCGGTGAGGCGGCGCAGTCGCTCGGCGCAGCCGGTGATCTCGGCGTAGGCCTCGGCCTCGGGCAGTTCGTTGATCGTGACGTGGTGGTGGGTGTGGTTGCCGAGGTCGTGGCCGCCGTCGAGGATGCGGCGGGCGAGTTCGGGGTGTGCGTCGAGCCAGCTGCCGACGGCGAGGACGGTGATCCTGGCGCCGGCGTTCTCGGCGGTGGAGAGCAGTGATCGCGCGGTGGCGGGGTCGCCCTGGCCGTGGAAGGTGAGGGCGACCCGGTCGCGGTCGCGGGGTCCGTGGGCGATCTGGTCGGGGAGGCCGGGGAAGCGGCCGGGTGCCGGGGCGGCGTGCGGCGCTTCGCGGGCCGGGGCGGTGCGGTCGCGTGCGGGGGCGGGGCCGGCGGCGCTGCCCCCGGCGCATCCGGCGAGCGCGCTCGCGACGGCCAGTCCGGCGCCCGCACGCAGGGCTCCGCGGCGGTCAGTCTCGATCACCCGACTATTTAATGGGAAAAGCGGCCAAAAGCCGCTGATTACCCGCGTCCGGCACCTGCGGGTCGGGGAGTGCGGGGGCGGACAACCCCTGCGCGCCGCCTTGCGGATCCCCTGTCACAGCCAGAACTTAACCAGCGTTTACCAGGCAGGTGTCCCAGCTCACCAAGGATTCATCTCTAAACTGTCACGATTTGCACCAGAAACACCACTTATGGGCTTTTGGATCGTCGTCGCCCGTCTGCCATAGTCGGACTCACGACCCCCATTGACCCGGGCCGAGTCGTCATCAGCGCCGCGGACCACACCCCTTCCGTCCACGGCGCTCCGCGTAAGCCCCCGCAGTGCCTCACTCGGCAACCGGGGGTTTTCGCGTATCGGCGACCGGCGCGTCAGCGGTCGGAGACGCGCATCTCGAACCAGGTCGTCTTGCCGCGCGGCAGCAGATCCACGCCCCACCGGTCGGAGAGCTTGTCGACGAGGAAGAGGCCGCGGCCGCTGAGGTCGAGTTCGTGCACGGGCATCAGGCAGGGCAGTCCGCGCGAGGGGTCGCGCACCTCGATCCTGATCCAGCCGCGCCGCCGCATCATCCGCAGCCCGAAGACGCGGGCACCGGTGTGCCGCACGGCGTTGCCGACGAGTTCGGAGGTGAGCAGAACCGCGTCCTCGGTCAGCTTCGGGGAGAGCCCCCAGTGCCGGAGCACCACGACCTGGGCGAGCCGGCGCGCGATGGCGGCGGACTCCGGACGCGACGGCAGCGGAACCTCCGCATCCGTCGGATTGCCGAACAACTCGAGCGCTTTCAGCGCGTGTTCGTCCTCGACCGCCGGCGACCAGCGGGCCGCGGTCGCACTCCCGTGTCGCCGCGGCTGTTCGATACCCTCCAGCCCCGCCATGCCCCCATCATGGCCGCACAGAGCGCTCCCCGGGGACGTTCCGTCGGAATAAGCCCCCCGGAACCATCCATTCCGGGGGGCCGTGTAGGCATATGCCAGTGGCAGTCAAGCCCCTCTCGCACCCCTGCTGACCTGCGATGACTACCCGCTTACGAGTGATCACTTACGGCCGCGAACGGGGCAGGCTTAAGGTTCTCTTAAGCCACGCATAATCCGCTCCTTCGGGGGACACTTTGGCTGACGCGCCCTCAACTGAACGCTTCGCAGCGCAATTTCAGAGGAACTTCGCCTTGCCGGGACCCTCCTCGACGAAGCTGCGCATGCCACGTTCCCGGTCCTCGGTGGCGAACAGACCGGCGAACCAGGTGCGCTCGATCGCGAGTCCGGTGTCGATGTCCGTCTCCAGGCCCGCGTCCACGGCCTCCTTGGCCGCGCGCAGCGCAAGGGCGGGCCCCTGCGCGAGCCGCGCGGCCCACTGCTGCGCCTGCTCGTACACCTCGGCGGCGGGCACCACGCGGTCCACGAGGCCGATGGTGAGCGCCTCGTCGGCCTTGACCATGCGGCCGGTGAAGATGAGGTCCTTGGCCTTGGAGGGGCCGACCAGACGCGACAGGCGCTGGGTGCCGCCCGCGCCGGGGATCAGGCCGAGCAGGATCTCGGGCTGGCCGAGCTTGGCGTTGTCGGCGGCGATACGGAAGTCGGCGCAGAGCGCGAGCTCGCAGCCGCCGCCGAGCGCATAGCCGGTGACGGCGGCGACGACGGGCTTGGGGATGCGGGCGACGGCGGTGAAGGAGTCCTGAAGGGCACGGGACCGTACGACCATCGCCGCGTGGTCCATCGCCTGCATTTCCTTGATGTCCGCGCCCGCCGCGAACACCTTCTCGCCGCCGTAGATGATCACGGCTCGGACGTCGTCGCGCCGGGTGGCCTCCTCGGCCAGCTCCTTGAGCCGGTCCTGGAGGGCGATGTCGAGCGCGTTCATCGGGGGGCGGTCGAGGCGGATCGTGCCGACGCCCTCGGCGACTTCGAGATGCACAGATGTCATGCGGGGCACGTTAGCCGTGCCCCGCATGACGGCGACATGAGGCCGGGGTGTGATCCCGGCCGGACTGTCGGCCTGTCTGTCTGTCAGCCAGGCCTTCCCGGTCTGTCAGGCCGTCCCGCCTGTCAGGCCTTCCACTTCTCCCAGGACATGTTCCAGCCGTTGTAGCCGTTCTCGGGCTGGATCGTCTTGTCCGCGGAGTTCTTCACGACCACGACGTCCCCGATGAGGGAGTTGCTGAAGAACCATCCGGCGGGCGTCTTCTTGCTGTAGCCGCCGCGCACGTCGCTCAGGCCTATGCAGCCGTGGCTGGCGTTCGTGTTGCCGAAGGCGCCGCCCGACCAGTAGTTGCCGTGGATGAACGTGCCGGACGTGGACAGTCGCATCGCGTGCGGGACGTCCTTGATGTCGTACTCGCCGCCGAAGCCGACGGTCTCGCCGTTCATGCGCGTGACCTGGAGCTTCTCGCTGATGACCATCTGGCCGTTGTACGTCGTCGTGCCGGGTGCGCCCGCGGTGATCGGGATCTTCTTGATCTGCTTGCCGTCCCGGACGACCTTCATCTGGTGCGACTTGGCGTCGACGGTGGAGACCTGGCTGCGGCCGATCTCGAACTTCAGGGTCTTGGCCTGCTTGCCGTAGACCCCGGGCCGGCCCTCGACGCCGTCGAGGTTGAGCTTGACGGTGACCTTCGTGCCCGCCTTCCAGTACTTCTCGGGGCGGAAGTCGATGCGGTCGTTGCCGAACCAGTGCGGCTCGACGTCGACGGCGGGCTCGGTCTTGACCTCGATGGCCTTCTCGACGGCCTCCGGGTCGGTGATGCCGCGCGTGAAGTGGACCGAGAACGGCATTCCGACGCCGACCTTCGAGCCGTCCTCCGGCGTGAACTGGCCGATGAAGGTGTTCTTCGGCGTCAGCGTCGTGAACGTCGTGTCCTTGGCGGACTCACGTCCCTCGGAGTCCTTCGCTATCGCGTGGACCTTGTACTTCGTGGAGGCCGCGAGGTGGTGCGCCGGAGTCCAGGCTGCGCCACCCGAGGTGATCTTGCCGGGCACCGCGTTGCCCTTGCTGTCCTCGACCTCGACCTTGGACAGCTTGCCCTTGTCGGCGGCTATCTTCAGTGCGCCGCTGGTGGCGACCGAGTCGGCGCCGTCCTTCGGCGCTATGGTCACCACCGCGGCCGACGGCGCGTTCTTGTCGGCCTTCTCCTTGCCGTCGCCGCCCGAATCCGAGCCGCCTCCCCCGCCGCATGCCGTGACCAACAGCAGCGTCACACCCGATGCCACCGCAAAGAGGCCCTTGGCCCCCCGTCGCCGCGCGCGCCCCCGCGCACCAACCGACGTCCCCGATATCGGTCGCCCGTTCAAGATGTGTCTCCCCTCGCACGGCCTGGTCAGGCCCGCACCCCAGTGCATCGGCGCGCACAGAAACGCGCCGCCGCTAGATAACCACACGCCATTGACCGATGACTCCTCGCCAATGTCACTGTTCAGTCCCAACTGCGCATGGGGGGCGGGCGCTGCCTCAGCGCGGGTCCTTGGGCCCCGCTTCCGGCTTGCTGCCGGGCGGTGCCGTCCACTCCTTCCACCCCATGTTCCAGCCGCCGAGCCCGTTGTCAGGAGCGACTTTCTTGTCATCGCTGTTGACGACTTCCACCACATCGCCGATCAGAGTGCGGTCGAAGAACCACCCCGCCGGGGTCTGTGAGCTGCCGCCCTTCACGTCGCGCAGGCCCACGCAGCCGTGGCTGACATTGGTGTTGCCGGGGGCGTCCGGCGCCCAGTAGTTGCCGTGCAGGAAGGTGCCGGACGTCGTCAGGCGCATGGCGTGCGGGACGTCGGGGATGTTGTACTCCCCGCCGAAGCCGACGGTCCGGCTGTTCATCCGGGTCACCTCCAGCATCTCCGTGACCACCATTTTCCCGTTGTACGTGGTGGTTCGCGGGGCGCCCGCGGTGATCGGGACCGTGGAAATGAGCTCGCCGTCGCGGCGTACCTCCATGGTCTTCGCGTCGGCGTCTACCAGGGAGGTCTGGCTGCGGCCGACCGTGAACGAGAAGCTCTTGTCCTGGAGGCCGTAGACGCCGGGGGCGGCCTCGACGTCGCGCAGGCGCAGGCCGACGGTGACCTTGGTGCCGGGCTTCCAGTACTTCTCGGGGCGGAAGTCCAGGCGGGTGTCGCCGAACCAGTGGGGTCGTACGTCCACTTCGGGGTTCGCGGTGACGGTGATGGCCCGCTGGACGGCCTCGCGGTTCTCGACCTCCCGGTTGAACTCCAGGGAGACGATCATGCCGGTGCCGACCGTGGAGCGGTTCTCCGGTCCCACGTAGGCGGTGAACCGCTCGTCGGGGACGTACGTCGTGAACGTCGTGTGCCGGGCCGAGCGGCGGCCGTGGCCGTCCAGGGCGACGGCGTCCACCGAGTACTTCGCGCCGAGCGCGAGCGGTCCCTCGTCCAGCGGCTTCCAGGTCATGCCGTCCTCGTCGATGCGGCCCGGCACCGGCGCCTCCTGTGCGTCCTGCACCCGGACGGCCTTCACCGATTCGAGGCGTCCGTCGGGCACCTCGACCCGGAGCCGTGCGTCGCCCTTGACCGCCTTGCTGCCGTCGTCGGGCGTCACCCGGATAGCGTCATCGGGCGAGCGCGGCTTGCCCATGATCCGGTCGATGCCGTCGCCGTCGGCGGTGCATCCGGTGGCTCCGGCGAGCAGTCCTGCCCATGTCATTACTGCGGCCAGCGCGGCCCCTGCGCGCCGAGCGCGCCTCGCTACCTGTCTCACGCCCGTCCCAACGACCGTCCCCCTCCTGGGGAAACGTGAGTGCGACGCACCCGCTGGGCAGAACAGTGAGGAGGACGGCCCGGGCTCTTGGGTCCACGCGCGTCGTCCGGACTGGTACGCCCCTGCCGCCGGGACGCGGCAGGGGTCGAGCCGCAGGAGGCGGATGGGTGTCCAGCGCAGCCGAACAGGAAGCACCGCGGGACGTGCGGCGCGGGGCGGGCGCGACCGCCGTGAACGGCCGGTCGGCCGCCGTGAACGGGACGGCGGCGCCGTCGCGCGCCGCGTCGGGCGTACGCGCCCTGCCCGTGTGGCCGGGGGCGCCGACACCGCTCGGCGCCCGGTTCAGAGTGGGGCCCGACGGCGTCGCGGGCACCAACTTCGCGTTGTGGGCGGGAGGTGCTGAGGCCGTCGAGCTCTGCCTGTTCGACGCCGACGACGTCGAGACGCGCGCGCCCCTGACCGAGCTGACGCACGAGATCTGGCACGGCTTCGTGCCGGGCGTGCGCCCCGGCCAGCGCTACGGCTACCGCGTGCACGGCCGCTGGGACCCGTGGACGGGGGCCCGCTGGAACCCGGCGAAGCTGCTCCTGGATCCGTACGCCCGTGCGGTGGACGGGGACTTCGCCACGTACGGGCTGCCGCCCGAGGTGTACGGGCACGTGCGGGACTGGCCGCAGCAGCAGGTGGCCGACACGGTGCGGGACGACCGGGACTCGGCCTCGTACGTCCCCAAGGGTGTGGTCGTGCACGACGACGCGCCGGACGACGAGTGGGCGGACGACCGGCGCCCGAAGACGCCGTGGGCGGACTCGGTCATCTACGAGGTCCACGTGCGCGGCTTCACGAAGCTGCATCAGGGGATTCCGCAGGAGCTGCGCGGTACGTACGCGGGGCTCGCGCATCCCGCGGCGATCGACCATCTCGTACGGCTCGGTGTGACGGCGGTGGAGCTGCTGCCCGTGCACCAGTTCGCCCATGAGGACCATCTCCTCCAGAGGGGGCTGCGCAACTACTGGGGTTACAACTCGATCGGCTACTTCGCGCCGCACGCGGCGTACGCGGCGTCCGGGACGCGGGGCGAGCAGGTCGGCGAGTTCAAGCGGATGGTGCGGGCGCTGCACGAGGCCGGGATCGAGGTGATCCTGGACGTGGTCTACAACCACACCGCGGAGGCGGGCGAGCTGGGCCCGATGTTCTCGCTCAAGGGCATAGACAACCGCGGCTACTACCGCCTCCAGCCCTCCGACGCGCGGCGGTACGCGGACTACACGGGCTGCGGGAACACGCTCCAGGTGGTGCAGCCGCACGTGCTGCGCCTGATAACGGACTCCCTTCGCTACTGGGTGACCGAGATGGGCGTGGACGGCTTCCGCTTCGATCTGGCGGCGGCGCTCGCGCGTTCGTTCCACGACGTCGACATGCTCTCCCCCTTCCTCGCGGTGATCGCGCAGGACCCGGTCCTCCGTCGCGTGAAGCTGATCGCCGAGCCGTGGGACGTGGGGTCCGGCGGCTATCAGGTGGGGGCCTTCCCGCCGCTGTGGACGGAGTGGAACGACCACTACCGCGACGCGGTACGGGACTTCTGGCGGGGCGCGCTGCCCGACGTGCGGGATCTGGGGTACCGGCTCTCCGGGTCGAGCGACCTGTACGCGTGGGGCGGGCGGCGGCCGTACGCGTCGGTGAACTTCGTGACGGCGCACGACGGGTTCACGCTGCGGGACCTGGTGAGTTACGAGCGCAAGCACAACGAGGCCAACGGCGAGGGGAACAGGGACGGCACCAACGACAACCGCTCCTGGAACTGCGGCGCGGAGGGCGAGAGCGCCGACGAGCGGGTGACGGAGCTGCGGCGGCGGCAGCTGCGCAACCTCCTGACGACGCTGCTGCTCTCGACGGGGGTGCCGATGCTCGTCGCGGGGGACGAGATGGGCCGTACGCAGAGGGGCAGCAACAACGCGTACTGCCAGGACAACGAGGTCAGCTGGGTGGACTGGAGGCTGCTCGAAGAGCCGGGGTGGCGGGCCCTGTGTGATCTGACGTCGCGGCTCATCGCGCTGCGGCACCGGCATCCGGTGCTTCGCAGGCGGGCGTTCTTCTCCGGGCGTGCGCATTCGACGAACGGCGACGGGCTGCGGGATCTGGCGTGGTTCACGGCGCGGGGGACGGAGATGACGGAGGGCGACTGGTACGCGCCGGCCGCGACGCTCGGCATGTATCTGTCGGGGCGCGACATCCCCGGCCGTGACGCGCGGGGCGCGCCGGTGGTCGACGACAGTTTCCTGGCGGTGCTGCACGCGGCGGACCGCGCGGGGAGTTTCGTGCTGCCGGGGGCGCCGTGGGCCAGGGCGTACGAGGTGGTGGTGGACACCTCCCTGGAGGAGCAGGGGGCGGCTCCGGGGACCGTGCTGCGGGCCGACTCGGCGGTCACGATGGCCGCGCGCTCGGTGCTGTTGCTGCGAGTGCGGGAGGAGGAGGCGGGCGGGGGCGGCTGATACCGGCGAACAGCGGCCCGCATTGGTCCGTACCTGCCCATTGCCGCGCTCCGGGCCACGAGTCAAGCTCGGCCCATGGACCTGGAGTTGCGGCACCTCAAGACGATCAGGGCGATCGCCGACGCGGGCAGCCTGACCAAGGCCGCCACCGCGCTGGGGCTCGCGCAGCCCGCCCTGAGCGCACAGTTGAAGCGGATCGAGCGCATCCTGGGCGGCGAGCTCTTCGAGCGGGGACAGCACGGGGTGCGGGCCACCGCGCTCGGGGAGTTCGTCCTTGCCCGCGCCCGTGTGGTGCTGCCCGCGGTGAGCGGGCTGCGGGAGGAGGCGCTGCGGTTCGGCCGGGAGTGGGCGGACGGCGCGGGGTTCCGGCTCGGCGCGACGCACGGGCCGCTGCTGGGGGCCCTGGTGGACCGGTTGGCCGCCGCGCATCCGGGGGCCAGGGTCACTACTCACACCTCCTGGTCGGAGCGGGAGATCGCGTCCCGCACGGCAGACGGGCGGCTCGACTTCGCGCTCGTGGGGACGTGCGGGGCGAGTGCGCCGCCGGAGAGCGAGCTCCTCGTGTGGCGGGAGGTGGCCCGTGACCCGGTCTTCGTCATGCTGCCCACCGGGCACCCGCTGGCCGCCCGCCAGGAGATCGACCTGGCCGGCCTCGCGGACGAGGCATGGACCGACGTGCCGGGCGACGGCTGCTTCGCGGACTGTTTCACCGCGGCATGCGCCCGCGCGGGGTTCACGCCTTCCTCCGTGTACGAGACGGACGTGGCGTCCTGCGTGCATCTGGTCCAGGTGGGACGGGCGGTGGGGCTGTGCCGGGCGACGTTCCCGCCGACACCGGGTCTGGTCACGAGGCCGCTCTCCGGGTCTCCGCTGTACTGGCGCCATCTGCTCGGCTGGCACCCGGAGTCCCCGGCCCACGACACGGCCCCCGCGGTCTTCGCACAGGCCCGCGCGGCCCACGCGGAGGCGGCGTCCCGCAGCGAGAGCTACACGGCGTGGCTGGCCGGACCGTCCCGGGCCATAACGCCGGGGGCGGGGGTCGGCTGACAGCTGTCGGGGAGCAGTTGAGGCTTCTACGTTGTGGGCGATCCGCTCGCCCTCGCAACCGAGGAGATGCCCCATGCCCCCCATCCATCACAGACGCGCCGCGGCCGCGTGTGCCGCGTTCGCTGCGGCGGGCGCTCTGGTGCTCGCGGGACTGCCCGGCACCGCGAACGCCCGGGCCACTCCCGCCCCCTTGCCCTCCCCCGCCGGGACCGCCGCCGTCGACAGGACTTCGCCCGAGGTCCTGAAGGCCATGCAGCGGGACCTCGGCCTCACGCCGGCGCAGGCCGAGGCCCGTCTGGTCAACGAGGCCGACGCCGGCGCCGTTGCGGGAGCCCTGCAGATCGCCGTCGGCCGTGACTTCGCGGGCGCCTGGGTGCAGGGCCGTACGTCGGCGCGGCTCACCGTGGCCACCACCGACGCCTCCGACGTGCCCGCGATCGAGGCGCGGGGCGCCCGGGCCGAGGTCGTGCGGCACTCCGTCGGGCAACTGGACGCCGCCAAGGCCCGGTTGGACCGCGCCGCGCGGAAGGCGGCCACCCGCGACGCTCCCGTCTGGTACGTCGACGTACGGTCCAACGCCGTCGTCGTACGGGCCGTGCACGCCCCGGCGGCGAAGGCCCTGGTGTCCGCCGCGGGGGTCGCGTCCTCCCTCGTACGGATCGAGCGGACCACTCAGCGGCCGCGTCCGCTGTACGACCTCGTGGGCGGCGAGGCGTACTACATGGGCGGCCGTTGCTCCATCGGCTTCCCCGTCACCAAGGGCACCCAGCAGGGCTTCGCCACGGCGGGCCACTGCGGGCGCGCGGGCACCGCGACCAGCGGCTACAACCAGGTGGCGCAGGGCACGTTCCAGGCGTCCATATTCCCCGGCCGGGACATGGCCTGGGTCGCCACCAACTCCCAGTGGACCGCCACCCCGTACGTGAAGGGCCAGGGCGGGCAGAAGGTCGGCGTCGGGGGCTCCACGCAGTCCCCGGTGGGTGCGTCGATCTGCCGTTCCGGCTCCACTACGGGGTGGCACTGCGGCACGATCCAGCAGCACAACACCAGTGTCACCTACCCCGAGGGCACCATCAGCGGCGTGACGCGCACGACGGTCTGCGCGGAACCCGGCGACTCGGGCGGCTCCTTCATCTCCGGGAGCCAGGCACAGGGCGTCACTTCGGGCGGGTCCGGCAACTGCTCCAGCGGCGGTACGACCTTCCACCAGCCGATCAATCCGCTGCTCCAGCAGTATGGCTTGACGCTTCGGACCACGGGCGGGGGTGACCCGGGGCCCGGTCCGGGTGAGCCTGAGCCGGGTGGCACCTGGGCTGCGGGCAAGGTGTACGCCCCTGGTGACTCCGTCACCTACGGCGGGGCGACGTATCGCTGCCTGCAGGGGCATCAGGCGCAGGTCGGCTGGGAGCCGCCCAATACGCCCGCCTTGTGGCAGGCCGCCTAGCCGCTCGTATGTTGGCTGCGGGTTGTCCATGGCTGGTCGCGCAGTTCCCCGCGCCCCTTACGGGGCACTGCCGACCGGCGGTGGCTGGGCGCGCCCACGCGGCGGAGCCGCACATGTGACAGCCCCGCGCCCCTTACGGGGCACTGCCGGCCGGCGGTGGCTGGGCGCGCCCACGCGGCGGAGCCGCACATGTCACAGCCCCGCGCCCCTTACGGGGCGCTTCGCCCTCAGCTCAGGATTCCCCTGCTGTACGCCGTGGCCACCGCAGCCGCCCGGTCCTTGACGCCCAGCTTGCCGTAGATATGGGTGAGGTGCGTCTTGACCGTGGCCTCGCTGATGAAGAGTTCCGCGGCGATCGCACGGTTCGACGTGCCCCTGGCGACGAGCGCGAGCACCTCCCGTTCCCGGGTGCTCAGCGGTTCGTTGCCGGGGGCACGCACGCGTGAGACGAGCCGCGATGCGACGGCGGGCGAGAGGACCGTGCGGCCCTGCGCCGCCGCGCGGACCGCGGTGAACAGCTCGTCGCGCGGCGCGTCCTTGAGGAGGTAGCCCGTCGCGCCCGCCTCGATCGCGGGCAGCGTGTCGGAGTCCGTGTCGTACGTGGTGAGGACGAGGACCCTGGCGCGGGCGCCGCGCCGTCCCAGCTCCGCGATCGCGTCGACGCCGCCCCCGCCCGGCATGCGCAGGTCCATCAGGACGACGTCCGGGTCGAGGCGCTCCACCAGGGCGACGGCCTCGACGCCGTCGGCCGCCTCGCCGAGCACCTCGAAGCAGGGGTCGGAGAGGAACATGCCGCGCAGGCCGTCCCGTACGACGGGGTGGTCGTCGACGATGAGCAGAGTGATCAGGTCAGCCATGGCGGACCAACGGTACGCGAGCCGAGAGCGCGGTGCCGTGACCCGGTTCCGATTCGACGGTGAGGGAGCCCGCGATGCGTTCGGCGCGGGCCCGCATGCCGTCGAGTCCGAAGCCTCCGGAGCCGGTGCGCTCCACCGTGGCGAGCGGATCGAAGCCGCGGCCGTCGTCGCGTACGTCCAGGGTCACCTCGTCGCCCATGAAGGACAGGGTGACGCCGAGGCGGGTCGCCCGGGCGTGCCGGGCCGCGTTGGACAGGGCTTCCTGGACGATGCGCAGGAGGGTCGCCTCGATCTCTTCGTGCAGTGGCTCGGCGGGTCCGGTGACGGTGAAGTCGGCGCGGACGCCGCTGCGTTCGGCCCACTCCGTGACCGTGTTCTTCAGGGCTTCGGGCAGCGCGTCGTGCTCCAGGGCCGCCGGGGAGAGGTTGTGCACGGAGCGGCGGGCCTCGCCCAGGCTGTGCCGGGCCAGGGCGGCGGCGCGGTCCAGGTGCTCGCGGGCCAGTTTCTCGTCGCGGGCGTTCGTGACGACCTGGAGCTGGGCGATGATGCCGGTCAGGCCCTGCGCGATGGTGTCGTGGATCTCGGCCGCGAGCCGCCGCCGCTCGTCGGCGACGCCCGCTTCCCGCGCCTGGACGAGGAGTTGGGCGTGCAGGGCGGCGTTTTCGTCCATGGCCTGCTGGAGTGCGGTGTTGGTGCGTTCCAGTTCGACGATGGTGGTCGCCGCGTCGCGGGCGCGCTGGTCCTCCTGCGTCGCCAGGTGGGCGAAGACGGCGAGCAGTGCGACGTTCACCGCGAGCAGCCCGCCGAAGACGGCCCAGCCCAGGTTGTCGTGCGGCGGGAGTCCGCCCGACTGGGAGCCCGCCATGATGACGGCGGTGGCGAAGAGGCCGGGCTTGACCAGGCGCGGTGGCAGCAGCCGCTCGGCTCCGAAGTACCCGGCGACGGCGTAGAACGCGAAGAACGGGTTGATCCAGGTGAGGACGAAGGCGATGGCCCAGCGCAGGGCGTAGTAGCAGGTGCCGGCGGGCGAGGGCCCCGGCCGGGACCCGGCGAGGACGCCCCACCACGCCTGGAGGGCGAGTGCCGCACCGACCAGGGTCCCCGCCACGTACCACTCGCCGGGTCCCATGCCGACGACGCCGCTCGTGGCGACCGACATGAGGACGCCGAACCCGAGCAGGGTGTAGGGCCCCCAGCGGTAGAAGGTGCCCCAGCGCTGTTCGATCATCTGCGTGGCGTCGGCCGTGCTCATGCTCACGTTTCCAGTGTCGGTCACCTGCCGGGCCGCCTGCGTGTCATTCCCACCGGAACCAGCGCGCGGCCCCCGCCGAGAGGGCCACCGCCCACAGGACGAGCACGCCGAGGTGGGAGAAGGCGGGCCAGTCGCCGCCCGCGGCATCCCCCAGTGCCTGCGCTGCGGCGCCGAGCGGGGTGAGCTCCACGATGCGGGCGAGCGCGTCCGGCATCGCCTGCACCGGCAGCCAGACGCCCGCGCTGAACATCATCGGGAAGAACACGGCGGAGCCGATCGCGGTCGCGGCCTTGGTGGTGCGCGCCAGCGCCGAGACGAGGGCGCCGAGGGCGAGCCCGCAGGCGATCGCGAGGAGCAGCGCGAGGGCGTAGCCGAAACCCTGGCGCGGCAGGGCCACGTCGAAGACGAGGCGGCCCACGGTCAGGGAGAGCAGCGACGAGAAGAGCGCGGCGGCTCCGTGGATGCCCATCTGCGCGCCGAGCACGGCGGAGGGGCGGACCGGCGTGGCCGACATACGGCGCAGGATGCCGCGTTCGCGGTAGCCGGTGATCAGCGGCGGCATGGCCTGGAGGCCCGCCATGATCAGCGAGAGCAGGACCGTCACGGGGACGTAGGCGTCGACGAGGCGCATGCCGCCGAGCGAGGCGTCGGTCTCCCGGAAGGAGGGGATGGAGCCGAGGATCATCAGGAGGACCGTGGGAAACGCCATGATCCAGAAGAGGGCGCCGGGCTCACGGCGGAAGATCCGCAGCTCGGCCTTGAACACGGCGGCCGAGGCCTTGCTCTTCGCGGTGTTCTTCGCGGGGGCGTGGGGTGCGGTGACGGCGGAGGTCATGCCGTGGCTCCCGTGAGGTCGAGGAAGGCGTCGTCCAGCGTGGCGTCGGAGACCCGGAGTTGGTGTGCGGTGATGTGATGCCGGGCGAGCAGCGTGATGGCGGCGTCGACGGTCTCGTCGGTGCCGCTCAGGGTGTAGCGGCCGTCGCGGTGGTCGACGGAGGTGACCGCGGGCAGGGCCGCCAGGGCATGCTCGTCCAGCGGCGCGGACGGCGTGAAGGACATGACGGTGGAGCTCGCGGCCCGGCTGATCAGGCCCGCCGGGGTGTCGAGGGCGGCGATGCGGCCCTTGTCGATGACCGCGATGCGGTCGCAGAGGCGCTGGGCCTCCTCCATGAAGTGGGTGACGAGCAGGACGGTGACACCGCTCTCGCGTACGTCCTCGATGAGCTGCCAGGTGTCGCGGCGGGCGCGCGGGTCGAGCCCGGTGGTCAGCTCGTCGAGCACCACGACCCTCGGATTGCCGATCAGGGCGAGCGCGATGAACAGGCGCTGCTTCTGGCCTCCGGAGAGCTTGCCGAAGCGGCTGTCCAGCTTTTCGGTCAGGCGCAGGCGTTCGGCGAGGGGGTGCCAGTCTGCGGGGTTCGGGTAGAACGCGGCGTACAGCTCGAGGGCCTCGCGCACGGTGAGCTTCGCCTGGAGCTCGCTCTCCTGGAGCTGGGCCCCGAGGATGCGGGTGACCTCGTCGTGGTCGGCGACGGGGTCGAGGCCGGCGACGCGGACGGTTCCGGTGTCGGGGACGCGCAGGCCCTCGACGCATTCCACGGTGGTGGTCTTGCCGGCGCCGTTGGGGCCGAGGACGCCGAAGATCTCGCCCTCTTCGACGGCGAAGGAGACGCCGTCGACGACGGTCCGTCCGCCGTAGGCCTTGCGCAGGTCGTGCACTTCGATGATGGGCATGGTCCGAGCATCGCCGGTGGGCGGGAGGCCGGGCATCGGCCGTCGCGCTCGAAGCGGCATCAGCCGATCGGATGATGGCGGGGTACGACTTCGCGGATGCGGGCCGGTGCGGGAGCGGGTGCGGGCCGGTGCGGGAGCGGGCGCGGGAGCGAGTGCGGGCCGGTCCCGGCGCCGCCGGTCGGCCTGGTCGTAGGACCAGCGGACGAGCGGGGACGGGTCAAAACTCGGTGGGCTGTGTCAGTGGTCGTCCGTAGGCTCGCTCCTGATGCCGAAACCAGATGCACCGACCAAGGAACCTGCCGAAGGGCCCGCCGGGGGGCCTGCCCGGGGAGGGTCCGCGGCGCGGACGCTGCTCCGGCTGTGGCCGTACGTCCGTCCCGTGCGAACCCGCCTGTTCAGCGCGGCATTTGTCGCCATCCTCGCTTCCTGTACGGGGCTCGTCTTTCCCCTCGTGCTGAAGTGGCTGGTGGACGGGCCGGTGGCGGACCGGGATCTCGCGGGGGTGTGGCTCGGGGCGCTGCTCCTGCTGCTGCTCGGTGTCGCGGAGGCGCTGCTCTTCGGTCTCCGGCGGTGGCTCGTGGCACGGCCGCTGGCCTCGGTCGAGGCGGCGATGCGGGCGGACCTCTACCGCCATCTCCAGCGCCTTCCGGTGGCCTTCCACGACCGCTGGGCCTCGGGGCAGTTGCTGTCGCGCGGCACGACGGATCTGATGCTGCTGCGGATGTTCCTCGCCTTCCCGCTGACGTTCCTGATCGTGAACGGCACGACGATCGTGGTCGGCATGGTGATCCTGGTGGCGCAGGACTGGGCCCTCGGGCTCGTGCTCCTGACGCCGTTGGTTCCGCTGGTGATCGTCTGCGCGTACTACGAGGGCCGGTACATGGCCGTGGCGCGGCGGGCGCAGGACCAGGTCGGCGATCTGACGACGGTCGTCGAGGAGA
The DNA here is from genome assembly GCF_050270335.1 of Streptomyces sp. NPDC059900. Taxonomy (NCBI): domain Bacteria; kingdom Bacillati; phylum Actinomycetota; class Actinomycetes; order Kitasatosporales; family Streptomycetaceae; genus Streptomyces; species Streptomyces sp. NPDC059900. The sequence goes on along the minus strand of NZ_JBNNJZ010000103.1, from coordinate 977 downwards.
GCGTGCTCGGCATCCGGATCATCAAGGGCTTCGGCCGCCACCGCAGCCAGGCGCGCGCGTTCCGCGAGCTGTCTCACGAGCTGCGGGGCACGGAACTGGCCAAGGCCCGGCTGCTCGCGGCGATCTACGCGGTGATCATGTCGCTGCCGGAGATCGCGATCGGTGCGGCGCTCGTCCTGGGGACGGTGCAGGTGGCGGACGGCGATCTGTCCACGGGCACACTGGTCGCGTTCCTCTCGACGGCGCTCGCGCTGCGCTGGCCGGTGGAGTCGATCGGGTTCCTGCTCGCGATGAGCCAGGAGTCGGCGACGGCCACGGAACGGTACTTCGAGGTGATGGACGCGGAGCCGGAGTCCTCGACGGTGGCCGCCCCGGCGGCCGGGGAGAAGTCCTCAGACACCTCAGGCACCTCGGATATCTCAGGCACCTCAGGCACCTCCGGTGCCTCCGGTGCCTCCGGTGCCTCCGGTGCCTCCGGGGAGGAGCCTTCCGGTACTTCCGGGCTCCGCTTCCACGGGGTGGAGTTCCGCTACCCGGACGCGCCCGCCGATGCCCCGCCCGCGCTCGACCGGATCGACCTGCACGTCCGGCACGGCGAGACGCTCGCCCTGGTCGGCGCGACGGGCAGCGGCAAGACGACGCTGACGGCGCTCGTGCCCCGGCTGCACGAGGTGAGCGGGGGCCGCATCACGCTGGACGGCGAGGACATCGCCCGGATGGACCGCGAGCGGCTGCGCACGCTGGTGGCCGTCGCCTTCGAGGAGCCGACACTGTTCTCCGCGTCGGTGGGCGAGAACGTCCTGATGGGGGCCGGAGAGGACGCGGGCGAAGCCGAGTTGGGGCGCGCCCTCGACGTCGCGCAGGCCGACTTCGCGCACGCGCTGCCGCAGGGCACGGCCACCCAGGTCGGCGAGCAGGGCCTGAGCCTCTCCGGCGGCCAGCGCCAGCGCCTGGCCCTGGCCCGCGCGGTGGTGGGC
>NZ_JBNNJZ010000102.1:0-20353 GCF_050270335.1 Streptomyces sp. NPDC059900 | reverse complement strand
TTTGTTGTTTGCTCTTTTGTGTTTGGTGTGGTGGTCTGGTCGGGGGTTGTCTGTTTTGCTTCGCGGGGGGTTGTGTGGGGTTTCCTTTTTTGTCGTCGGGACACGGGGCTTTGGCGGTTCCCCCACGTCCTGTTCGTGCACGGGTGTTACTGCAGGAAGCTGTCGATGGGTGCGTCGTTGAATTCCGTCGCGCCCGCCGTGGTGATGCCGCCGGCCGAGCCGGGCAGCCGCAGCCCGCCTGCCGCGCTCACATACAGGTCGGCCCTTTTGTCGCCGTCCGTGTCGCGCAGCCGTACCAGGCCGCCGAACTGGTCGTCGGCCCGCAGCGGACCCGGCACGCCGGGGGTGTTGCGGGCGAACCACTGCGATCCGGTGCCGGACAGGCCGCTCGCCCGGCCCTTGAAGACGTGCACGCCGCCCGCGTTGTTCTTGCCGTCGATTTCCTCGTCCCGCACGCCGACCGCGAGATCCGCGTAGCCGTCTGCGTTGACGTCGCCCGCCGAGACGGATGAGCCGAACTGGTCGTAGTTCTCCGGGGATCCGGCGACGCCACTGGTCGACTGGGTCAGGCGGGCGCTGCGGGACGGGCCGCCGGAGGCGCCGTACCAGACGCTGACGCGGCCCTGTTGCTTGGAGTAGACGGAGGTGCCGACGGCGATGTCACCGTAGCCGTCCTTGTCGAAGTCGGCGATGACGCCGTCGCCGCCGCGATCAGCGCTGCCGCCGTTGCCGGACTGCGACTCAAGACGCAGGCTCTTGCCCGGGGCGAGCGAGCTCGTGCCGCCCTTGATGAACCAGACGTCGGAGGCCATGGACTCGGGGCTGACCACATCGCCGATGATCGCGAGGTCGGTCTTCTTGTCGCCGTCGACCTTGCCGGAGATCAGGGCCGAGGCGTAGAAGGCCGTCGTCTTGTCGAGCTTGGTCACGGCGCCGGTGGTGCCGGAGCGCTTGAGCGGGCCGCGGTAGACGTAGGTCATGGCTTCGTTGATGACGGCCAGGTCCTGCTTGCCGTCGCCGTTGAAGTCGCCGGTCGCCAGGTCCTTGCCCATGTAGTTGTGGGCGCCGGGGTTCTTGTTCGGCAGGGTCGTGCCCTTGGAGAGGCCGGAGGCCGAGCCCCACAGGAGGGTCACGGCTCCCTGGTCGGCGCCGTGGGAGCCGTTCTCGCCGTTCGCCGCCACCGCGAGGTCGCCGTATCCGTCGCCGTCGAAGTCCGCGGCGGCCCGTACCTCGCCGAACATGTCGTCGACCTCGTCGGCGCCGGGCACTCCGGGGCTCCCCTGGGTGATGCGCTGCCGTGTCGAGCCGGGCCCGGCAGCGGTCCCGAATATCACGCTGACGCCACCGCCCCCTCGCGCGCTGAAGCTCGGGTACGCGTAGTCGCGGTAGCCGTCGCCGTTGAAGTCATCGCCGTGCTTCGCGGGCGCGGCGCTCGCTGCCGCGGCGGGCAGGGCGAGGGGGACCAGGCCCGCCACCAGGAAGGCGGCGAGAGTGGTCGTTGCGGGGATGCGCATGGGTGTCGGAGGTCCTTGTGGGTCGGGGGCGGCGCGGGTGAAGGAGCGCAGGCGGTGGGGACGACCGGCGGTCCGGGCGCCGCAGCGGGGTGCGTGGCCTGGTGGTACGTGGGCGCCGCGCCGTTCACCGGGAGCTGTACCGGGTCACGCGTGGGGTCGGCGATCAAGAGACACGTAACGGCGCCGAAGGGTTGTACGCGGCGCGCAGGAACCTCGTAACTGCATGTCAGAGGTTGTTTCCTCCAGGTATTTCGTCCTGGAGCGTCAACTATGGCCCGGTATCTGAGGCGCCGATATCAGGCGTCCCCTTCTGGGCCGACATGGCGCAGGACCGTTTCGTGCTCGCCCGTCGCGACCAGTCCGGCGATGACTTCGACCATCGACGGCACACCCGCGTCGCGGACGATGAGGCCGTCCCAGCACCACCAGTAGTCGCCCTCCGGCTCGCCTGCCCGGCGCTGGCGGTCCATGATCCGGTGTACCTCGTCGAGCGTGAATACCGTTCCCGACCAGCGGTCGCCGTCGTCGCGGATCACCCACATGTCCACATTGCAGACCTCGTCGATGTCCTCTCCCGCGTCGGGGACGAAACAGATCTCGTATCCCTCACGCCTGACCCGGTAGAAGGGTCCGTCCCACATGTCCGCTCCCCGCATGACGAAGCCGTCCGCCAGGTTCCCCCGTGGCGGACGGCTTGCGTTCGTGTGTCCAGAGATCAGAGTCGGTGCAGGCGACAAGGTGCTCTAACCACTGAGCTACGCCGGCCCGAAGCCGACGACGGGAATCGAACCCGCGACCGCCCCAATATGAGTGGAAGTAGCCCGCTCCTGCGCACCTGGACGACTCCACCGTAGCGATCGGCACACCTCGGTGCACTTCAATATCGGTGCACTCCGATATCCGTACGGGGTGCTGGTCAGGTGCTGCTGCCGTTCGAGCGGCCGAAGAGTTCGATCTCGGCTATCGCCACCTGCTTCTTCGCGGAGGCCGCGTGGGCGGATTCGACGGTGAAGCGGACGCGGGTGACCTCGCCGACCCGGAAGGAGCGGCGCTGGCCGCCCGGGCCCGGGTCCAGGGTGATGTCCCGGGTCGCGGTGGAGCCGTCCTTCTTGGTGACCTCGGCCTTGACCCGGTGCGGCAGGGCCGACTTGCCGAGTTCGTCGGCGCGGGTCGAGACGCCCGGTGTGATGATGACGTCCAGCAGGCGGGTGGGCTGGGTGAAGCGGACTTCTATCCACTCGCCCTGGCCCGACTCCGCGACGCCCGGGCCCCACCAGGTGTTGTTGAGCTTGTCGAAGGCCAGTTTCGCCCCATGGCCCTCGTAGTCGTTCGAGGAGCGGATCCCGTCCGGCTCGACCGGGGCGCGCTTGGCGAAGTGGTCGCGCGTGGCCTGGATTCCGTCGGAGAGGTTCACCGCCACGAAGACGAGCAGCGCCAGGACGATCGCCCAGGTGATCCAGGTGCCGATGTTGTCGAACACGCGGCGCAGGCGGGGGCGTTCGCCCGCCCAGGGCGTCTGGTTGCGCCCCGGCCCCATGACGCGGCGCCACCAGGGCAGTGGCCCGGGTGTCTGGTCGGCGCTCTGCGCGAGCGGCATGGCGCAGCGGACGCAGAAGTGGCGGTCGGGGCGGTTGGGGGTGGAGCACCACTGGCACGGCGGGCCGTTGTTCGGCTGCGGTGCCTGGCCGGGGACGCGTACATGCGGGCGTTCCGCGTCGGGGCGGCCGGGCAGGACCGGGCTCACCGCCGCGGGCGGCGGGGCCGCCACCGGGTCGGCGACGGGCACCAGGAGGGAGTGGATCGTGTCCGGGCCCGGGGTGTACGCGGGCGGCACCGGGTCGTTGGGCGCCGTGTCCGTCAGGTCCGGGTCATCGGGGCGGTGTCGGGGCGATGGGGCGCCCGGTGCGGGGTTCCTCTCCGCGGTGGCCGCGGGCTCCGGCGGCGCGGCCCGGCGGGGCAGGCCGGAGTCGGTCGCGGCCCGCACGCCGGGGGCCTGGTTCGGCACCGGACCGGCGGCGGGGGCCGCCGGGGCAGCGCCCGCCGGGCCTGCTGCAGGGGGCGCCGTACGGTCCGGGCGCGCGAAGCCGTCCCAGCCGGACGCGGGCCCGGAGCCGGCCTGGGCAGCCTGGTTCGCGGCGCTCCCGGAGCCCGCGCGCGCCGCCGGGTCCGCGGCCTGCGCCGCTCCCGTGCGCGCCCCGGCCGCGTCCCAGCTGAGGACGGCGCCGCAGGCGTCGCAGAACGACTGACCGGGTTCCACGCGGGCGTCGCACTCGGTGCAGTTCTGCCTGGTCATGACTCCAGATTCCTTTCGGCGGATGTGTCCGCAGGGGCTGTGGTGGCTGTGATGGCTGTGACCGTGACTGAGTACGGCATGTGGGCCGGGCGGGCCGCCGCCACGAGCGTGTCCAGGCGGTGGGTGTCCGCCGGGGTCGGGTCGGGCAGCCGGAGCGTCACGTTCAGGTGGGGGCGGGGTTTGCCGGGGACCGGGCCGCGGGGGCGGGCGCTCCATGCCGCGCCGCCGCTTTCGGTGATCTCCGGTGCGGTGCCGAACGCCAGGCGCACCGCCTCCGACAGGCCCTGCCGTGTGCCCCGTACCCGGTGCAGTGCGGCCGCGGCGGCGACGGCGGCGCGCAGCCGGGCCTCGGACTCGATGCCGTCCGTTTCGGCGCCCACCCAGATGCTGAGCCACTGGGCGAAGTCGAGCGGGGTGAGCGCGGGGTCGAAGTAGGTGTCCAGGCAGTCCAGGACGTGCAGGATCGGCGCGAGGACCTCGTCGAGGCCCGCGACGAACTTCTGGGCCAGGTCGTCGTCGGCGAAGACAGCCGGGAGCATCAGGCCGATGGGCGCGGAGGAGCCGAGGCCGTCGATCGAGCCCCTCATGAGCGGCCCTGCGCGGGGTGCGGGGAAGTCCTCACGAGGCGTCCCCGATCACTCGTACGCGGTGGTCGAAGGAGAACACCAGGGCGGAGGGCTCCAGGTCGATGCGGTCGGTGCGGTCGCCGCGCTTGCCGGTCAGGGGGTCGGCCGGGTGCAGGACGACCTCGTCGACCAGTTCCACGCCGGGCACCCGCTGGAGGACCGCGAAGATCTCGCCCGCCTGGACGGGGCGGCCGAAAGGCCAGCCTCTGCCGTCGGCGCCGCCGGTGAGCGGGTCGAGGTGGCGGTAGATGGCGTCATGGGCGGCGCGCCGTACGCGGTCGGTCTCCACGCCGCGGAAGGCGTGCACCGTGGAGACCACCGTGATGCCCTGGTAGTACGGCGGGCCCACCGCGAGGCGGGTGCCGATGAGGCGGCGCTCGTCGAGGTGTCGGGTGATGCGCTCCAACAGGGCGTCACCGGGCACGAGTTGCTCGAACCGCAGCCGCCCGCCCGGGTCGGGCACGGCCTGCGGCACGACCAGGACGCGCACCGCGTGCGCGCCGTAGTCGTCGACCTTGCCCTCCAGGCACATGATGCGGGCGGTCTCCGGAGCCGCGCGGCGGGCGAGTTCCTCGTAGTCGCGCAGGGTCACGGCGCGCTCCTGGGCGCGCAGCGTGATGGGGGCGCGGGCCTTGGCCTCCTCGATGGTCTCGCCGTCGACCCCGCTGTGCGCGGCTTCCCGGTTGACGACCGCGGTGATGTACGGGATGGAGGAGCGCAGCACGCTCAGGGCGCCGCGGGCCACGTTGCCTGCCCGGCCGCCTCCGGTGCGGTAGCGGCGGGCGCGGATGACGGAGCCCTTGGGGGCGACCTTGCCGTACTGGCGCAGGGTGCCGTCGGCTTCGCGGACGGCGGGGCCGAAGGCGATGTCGCCGGTGGTCGCGTCCAGGGTGATGTGCCGGTCGTCGGGGCGGGATTCGGCGAAGTGGCGCACCACCTGCCAGTCCTCCCAGCCGTTGTGCTCGGCGGTCTGGAGCAGCACCGGCGGGTCGTCGCCGACGACGGGCGCGTGGGCGAGCCGCAGCCGCTGGCCGGGCAGGCCGGTGGCCTCGCCGAGCGCCTCGTCGTACACGGTGTCCGCGTGGACGACGCCGGTGGTGCCGCCGATGGTGCAGGCGTCGCTGGAGCGCACGGTCGGCGAGGTGGTGTAGAAGGGCTGGTCGGCTGCGGGTTCGGTGACGCGGCAGCGCAGCCAGCCCGCCTCGTGGCCGCCGTTGCGGGACAGGACGTGGCCGCCGGGGACGTGCAGGACGACGTCGCCGGGTTTGTTGAGGCCGCCGGTGCCGTCGCTGTGCACCTCGCACGTCTGCCAGCCGTCCGCCGTCCATGCCTCCCAGACCAGCGGGGGTTGGCGGGGGTCGACGCCGACGCCGTCGACGCGGCTGTCGAGTTCGAGGGCGACCGCGCAGTGCGGGACGGCGGCGGTCAGGCCGAAGAGAAGGCTGTCGCCGGGCCGGGGAGCCTCGGAGAAGCACATCACGTCGCTGCCTTCGGCGAGGTCGGCGGTGCGGTCGGTGACGGGTTCGCCGGGGTGCTGCACCATCAGGTGCCGCAGCATGCACGGGACGATCTGCAGGGCGTCCTCGGTGGCGAAGACGACGGCGTCCTCGGTCTCGGTGCGCAGCGTGGTCACCTCGGTGCCGACGGGCACGGCCACCGGCTCCTCGCGGGGTGCGGACAGCCAGAACGTGACGTCGGTGCGCGCGGCCGACGGCGGGAACAGGGTGATGCCGACCAGGTCGAGGAAGGCCAGGTGGTTCTTCTCCGGGACGCGGTTGAGGCGGTAGACGATCTGGTCCGCCATGTGCGCGACCGTCTCGACGAGGGTGACTCCGGGGTCGGAGACGTTGTGGTCGGTCCACTCCGGGGCGCGCTGTTGTATGTAGCGCTTGGCGTCGTCGACGAACTGCTGGAAGCGGCGGTCGTCGAGGTTGGGGCTCTGCAGGGGCATCAGCGGTCGTCGCTTTCGGGGAAGGCACCGGGGCCGTCGGACGTCTCCGCGGCTCCCGGTTCCTCGTGGGAGGGAATGACGTAGAAGGGGAAGACGAGGCTGCGCGGGTTGTTCGTGCCGCGGATCGCGTAGCGCACGTCGATGAACAGCACGTTCTGGTCCTCGCCCGCGGTGACGTCGACCTCGTGCACCTCGATGCGCGGCTCCCAGCGGTCCAGGCTCAGATACACCTCGTGCTGGATGCGGCCCGCGGTCTGTTCGTTGACCGGCGCGAACACCAGGTCGTGGATGGCGCAGCCGAACTCGGGGCGCATCGGCCGTTCGCCGGGGGCGGTCGCAAGGACGAGCCGGATGGCCTCCTCGACCTCGCGCTCCCCGCTGACCAGGGCGATGCCTCCGGTGGGGCCGATGCGCAGCGGGAACGCCCAGCCGGAGCCGACGAACTGTTCGGCCATCAGGAAATCACCGGTCCTTGTTTGGTGCGGGCGCGTGGGCGCGTGGGCGTGCGGGTCATCAGAAGGGCAGGGGTTTGCGGTTGACCAGGACCACGCCGTTCAGCCCGATGTTGGTCGAGTTCAGGGCCATCGTGGCGCCGGAGGTGAGCGCCATCGCCCCGACGGTGTTCACCGTGACCCCGCCGGTCGCGATGAGGGAGGCCATGCCGGCCGCCCGTACGTTGAAGAACGACGTGTTGACGCTGAATCCGCCGCCGCCCGCGTTCACGTTGACGGCGCTCCCGGCCCGCAGGCTGAGCATTCCGCCGCTCTGGATGGACACATTGCGCTTGGCGCTCAGCGTGAGGTCCGTCCCCGCCCGGACGGTCACGGAGCGGCTGCCCTTGATGGTGACCGAGCCCTTGCTGTCGACGGTGATCTCGGTCTTGGCGCGGTCCAGATTGACGATCAGCTTGTCGTCTCCGGTGGAGACCTTCACGCCACGGTTGGTGCCCACGCGCTGGCTGAGCAGGTCGACGCGGTTGCCGGTGCGGTCGGAGATGGTGTGCCTGCTGGCCTGGTTGCGCGCCCCGGAGTACAGCGGGGCCTTGTTCCGGGTCGGCTTGTCCTTGCCGTTGTAGAGCCCGCCGATGACGAACGGGTGGTCGAGCGCGCCCCGGTCGAAGCCGACGAGGACCTCGTCGCCCACGTCGAGGGGGAAAATGCCGCCGCCGCGCTTCCCGCCCAGCTGCACACAGCGCGTCCAGTCACTGACGTACGTGTCGTCGAGCCACGGGAACTTCAGCTTCACACGGGCCTGTTCGTCCTTGGTGTCGACGTCGGTGACGACGGCGTTGGCCACACCGGGCAGCCGCGGCGCGCTCTCCGTACCGCCCGAGGTGAGCCCGTACAGGGAGCGCCACTGGCGGCCGCTGACCGTCACCCAGGACTCGTAGCGCTGCCCGTTGCCGAACACGTGCCGCACGGAGGTCGTCGTGTACTTGCCCTGGAAGGGCCAGCCGACCTCGGCGAGCGCCACCGGCACGCCGGGACGCAGCTTGGGGTTGCCGTGGACGACGACCTCCAGCTCGGAGAACGAGGAGGACACGTCGTCGAAGAGCCCGTCGGCGGCGTGCTTGGCCTCGGGCCCCTTGTCGTAGGGCAGCGACGTCTGCACGAGCTTGGTCTTCTTGAAGGCGGCCGCGGCCTTCTTCGGCGAGGAGCCGATGGAGAAGACGGGGTTGTTGGCGCGGCGCGAGGTCTCCACGATCTCCCGCGCGTTGGCGACGTCGTAGCCGCGTACCTCCACCTCGGCCACCTGGTCGGCGGCGGTCACGGAGGTCCGCAGGCGCAGGATGTCGGTCCCGGACTTCAGGACGAGCGGGTTCTTCGCGCTGCGCGCGCCGCTCGGCGAGGGCGCGCCCGACGAGGGCTTCGGCGAGACGAAGTTGAACTTGCCCTTGGCGTCGAGGGACATCACCATCTTGTTCTCGTCCGCGAGGCGGGCGATGAAGTCCCAGTCGGTGACGTTGGCCTGGCTGATGAACTCGTAGCTGCCCTTGGAGGATTCGATCTTCCCGATGGGTACGCCCGCGAGCCCGGCCAGCTTCTTGACGATCGAGGACGCGGTCTCGTTCGCGTACGCGACCACGCGGCGCCTGCGCAGGAACCGGTGCCCGAGGTCGTAGCCGCGGATGACGGTGAAGGAGCCGGTGCCGTCGTAGTCGGCCTCCAGGGCGGTGACCTCGCCGGTGAGGAGCGGTTCGCCGGAGCCCTGCCCGTCGGCCACTGGGGTCAGCACCACCTCGGTGCCGAATTTGACGCCCAGCTCCTTGAGGAGCAGGCGGTGCGGGTCACGGAAGGTGAGCCGGAACGCTGCGGGCACCCCGGCGCCCTGGTCGACCCAGCCGTCGACGAACATCCGGGCGTGCTCGGCGGTGAGCTTCTTCCCGCCGAGCTGCACCTTCATGACACTGGAGAAGGCTGTGTCGGCCATCAGCGACCCACCTCCTGCGCCGCGGGCAGCACGAGCTCCGTACCGGTCCTGAGGGTCGAGGGGTCGTCGATCCCGTTGGCCTCGGCGATGGCCCGCCACACCGTGGCGTCGCCGTACTCGCGCCAGGCAAGGGACTGGAGCGAGTCCCCCGCGACCACCCGGTGCACGCTCTGCGCGGTGAGCGCGCCGGAGGTCGGGTTCTGCCCCGGGGCGTCGCGCGGGATCTCGTGGAGCCGCAGCTGGCAGGTGGCCCTGATGGGTACGCCCGAGGTGCCGAAGAGGGTGTAGGAGGCGTCGACGGAGGAGACGTAGGCGACGAACCGTGCCGTCTTGAACGACCCCCACTGGAAGATCACCCACGGCGGCGACGGCTGGTCGGCCTTCTTGCTCTTGGCGGTCACCCCGCAGCAGTCGAGGAGCGTCTGCACCTTCTTCAGGACTTCGTTGCTCGTCGGCCGGTCGGAGGAGTCGAGGAAGATCTCCAACCCCATCTCGCGCTGCTCCGAGCCCATGAACTCCGGCATCGCGCCGTCACGGTTGTCCGCGGTCGGCGTCACCGTCCAATTGGCGCGGCGTCCGATGGTCAGCTGCGCCGGGTTGAAGTCGAACTTGAACGTCTTGATGAGCCCGCCCGGCGTGGTGCTGGTGCCGACGGGAGGCTCGTGGATGGCGAGGCTTGCGCGAACGAGGCTCTTGCCGGCGCCTGTGCTCTTGGGCATGTGGGTGTCTCCTGCTGCTCTCTCCGGACTCCCGGGTCACTGGGGCCCCGGACCCTTTGCTGGCTTCCGGTCCCTCAGTCCGTGAACCCGTGGTGGGCGATCTCCAGGACCTCCGTGGCGACGGCCGGGCTGCTCGGGTCGAGCCGGGGCCCCTGCCAGCTCACGGGGAGCACGTCGATCAGGCCCCAGCGCGCCACCTCCGACCCGTCCGCGCGCAGCGCCGATATCTGGGCGGTGGGCCGTTTGATCCCCGTCTGCACGGAGGAGATCCACTTGGCGACCTTCGTGGTGTCCGGAGTGAGGGGGCGGGTGAGCCGGATGGTGGAGAAGGTGACGCGGGAAGGCAGTTGCCAGACGAACCCGTTGTTCCCGCCCTCCTGGCGTTGCTCGATCTCCACCTGGGAGGAAAGGCCCTCGCACCCGTTGAAGAAGCCGAGGCTCTGGCCGTCGATGGACAGGCTGAACCAGATCGTGGAACCCGGGTCCTGGCGGGGCATCGCGGGTGGGCCTTTCTGTCGATGCTGTGGGTGATGCGGGTGGTGCGGGTGGTGCGGGTGTTGCTGCTTTTACGGCGGCGGGGCGTACGGTCAGCGGCGGTCGTCGCGGAGCCTGCCGATCCGTTCGCGGTCCATGCGGAGTTCGGTGCGTACGAGGCGCGTGATGCGGCCGATCAAGCGGTGCGCGAGTTCGTCGAGCTGGAAGTCCGAGAGGTCCTTCGGGTCGAAGGTCCCCTTGGGCACTCGCGTGTAGTCGGGCGGCGGTTCGCTGCTGGAGGCGGCGGAGGTCACCGAGGCCGTGTTCCTGTCGGGCGGGAACGGCAACGGGTCGTCCTGGACCGTCTCCTGCTCCCGCTCCTGCTCTTGCCGGCTCGGCTGGTCCCTGCTGCCCGGCCACATCCGGGCCAGAGCGTTCGCGGCGGTGGCACCGGCGGCGGCCGCGAGCGTCTCGGTGGCCGAGCGGGTCGCCGAGCGCGTCGCCGAGCGGAGACCTCGCTGAACGACGGGACCCGCGCCGGGGCCTGCGGGAGTGGCTCTGCCCGTGCGGGCGATGGGCAGGGGCTGGGCGGACATCGCCGGGAACGGCGCCGAGGGGGCGACCAGGCGGGCTACGGGGAGGGGCGGCCGGAGAGCGGTGCGGCGTGCTGCCGTCGGGGCGGTGGGCTTGGCGGGCCGCCGGGTCGACGCGGCCGGTTCGGTGAGGCGTTGGACCGGCAACGCCGCCGGAGTGTCGGCAGGTGTCGCTGCGATCTGCCTTGGGGCAGGCGAAGGCGCAGGCGCCGAGTCGGGTACAGCTCGTTGTACCGGCGGCACCGTCGAGCCGGTGGGGCGTGGCGTCGCGGAGGTCGGCTTCGTCGGTCCGTTGACGGTGGCTCGCTGGACCGGCAGCTCGGTGGGCATCGAAGGAACCGGTGCGGGAGCGGGTCCGGTGGGCGGACTGGCGGTGACGGCCCGCTGGACCGGCAGGGGCGTCGGGGCGGTGGGGGTCGCGTGCTCCTGTGAGGGGGCAGGGGCGGTGTGGGCTTGGGGTGTGACGGCTCGCTGGACGGGGGGCATCGTCGGGCCCGTGGGCCCGGGCGACGCGGGCACTCCCTCTCCCTTCGGAACGTCCGTGCGCGGCGCCGGATTCGACGGCGGTGCGGACGAGGCGGGCGGGTTGGGCGCGCTGGATGCGGTGGTCTGCTGCGTTGGCGCGGGAGTGTGGGGGCGCGTGTCGCCGGTCGGCGTGAGGGGCGGGTTGGAGGAGACGGCGCGCTGGACCGGGGGCTGAGCCGGACGGTCGTTGCCGGGTGACGGGGCAGACCCCTGCCGCAGCGAGTCCGTGAGCGGTACGGCGCCCGGAGGCGGTGTGGTGATCGGCGCGCCGAGTGGCACGCGGCTGCGCTGGGCGGGCCGGGTGACGGGCGCGGTGGAGCGCTGGACCGTGGGCGCGGGCGGGGTGACGGCCTGGTTCGGCGTGGCGGGGGTGGGGGGTGGTGTAGCCGAAGTCGGTGTGGGCGTGGGCGCCTTGGGCATGACGTCGGACGTGACCGGGGCGCCGAGGCCCGGGCGGGGGGCCTTTCGGGAGGCGCTGCGCTGGACCGTCGCGGGCCGGGGCATCGCGGACGGCCGGGGCGCGGCCGGATGAGCAGTCTCCCCCGTGACAGATGAGTTGCTGGGCTCTGTACGCGAAATGCCGTCGCCCGTAAGGGTGTTACTCACCGCCGCTCGCGAGTCGGAGTCCCCCGTAGGCGTGGCGGGCGGGGCGGACTCAGCACGGCTATCCGCACTCCGGGCCACGCGCTGCACCACCGGTCCCGCAGCAGACGCCCCACTGCGATCAGTCGGCATCGCAGCGGCCGGTGAGGCGGTCCCCGCCGTAGCGGCAGGTGGCGTCGCGGCAGCCGACGAAGCGTCCGGCTGTGAGGCACGCGGGGCGGACCCAGCACGACTCTGCACCGCCGGTCCCGCAGCAGACTGCCCATTACGGTCAGTCGGCACCGCGGCGGTACCCGCCGAAGCGGCACGGGGCGTCACGGACGCCGACGAAGCACCCGACTCAGAGGCACGCGGGGCGGACTCGACACGGCCATCCGCACTCCGAGCCGCCCGCTGCACCACCGGCCCCACAGCGGTACCCACCGTAGCGGCAGGGGGCGTCGCAGCAGCCGACGCAGCACCCGGCCCAGAGGCACGCGGGGCCGACTCAACACGACTCTGCACCGCCGGTCCCACAGCAGACTGCCCACGGCGGTCAGTCGGCATTGTTGCGGCCGGTGAGGCCTGACCCGCCGAAGCGGCAGGGGGCGTCGCGGCAGCCGACGCAGCGTCCGACTGTGAGGCACGCGGGGCAGACTCAACACGGCCATCCGCACTCCGGGCGACCCGCTGCACCACCGGTCCCGCAGCAGACGGTGCGCCAGCACCCGCCGAAGCGGCACGGGACGCCACGGCAGCCGACGAAGCGTCCGGCTGTGAGGCACGCGGGGCGGACTCAACACGGCCATCCGCACTCCGAGCCGCCCGCTGCACCACCGGCCCCACAGCGGCCGGTGCGCCAGCACCCGCCAAACCGACACCGGGCGTCACAGCAGCCGACGAAACACCCGGCCCAGAGACACGCGGGGTCGACTCAACACGGCGATCCACACTCCGGGCCGCCCGCTGCACCACCGGCCCCGCAGCAGACGACCCGCTGCGGTCAGCCGGCATCGCGGCGGCCGGTGCAGCGGTACCCGCCGAAGCGGCAGCCGACGCAGCGCCCGGATGAGACGCGGACGAAGCGACCGTGGCCGCCCCGGCCCCCAACGGCGATGAGGGAGAGGGGACTTCCCCTCCCCCAGCATCCGACGAAGCCCCGCCGCTCGCGGCAACCGCGGCAACCGGCGCAGTCCCCCGCCGGGCCACCGGCAGCACGCGGCGCTGCACCGCCGTAGGCGCGACCGGTGCCCTGGTCAGGGCGGGTGGCCGCGTGGCGTCCAGGGAGGCGGCGGGGGCTACGCGTACCCCGCGGGCCGGTGCGGGAGCCGGCGTGGCAGCGCTCGGTGCGCGGGACGGCGTGACCGCCGGCGTCCCGCTCCCCTCCTGCAAGGCACGCGAGCGCTGCCCGGTCTGGGGCACAGGGCCTGGTTGGCCGGAACCCCGTGCTTCAGGACTCCGTGACCGCTGGGCGCCAGGCACCCCGGGTACCCCAGAATTGCCGCCAGTCGCTCCCGCATTCCGCGCCCCGGCGAGCGCAGCACGCTGCACCGGGGCGGGCGAGGCCACCGGCGCCTGCCCCGGCCGCCGCGCAGACGACAGCCCCGTACCGCCAACTCCCGTGCGGGGGGCGAAAGATGCTGCCATGCCCGGCCGTCCGGCAGACCCTTGGGGAAGAGAGCGCCCGGCGGTCTGCCCCGCCCCGGATGCCTCCGGAGCGGCGGCAGGTGTCGCCGCCCGCTGCACCTCCCGCAACGGCGCCACCGGCATCGGCCGAGCCGCCGGAGGCGGTGACGACGGCGTCCAGGGCGCCGCGCCCGCGGCCCTCTCAAGGCCCGTCACCGGCCGCGCGGTGGCACTCAGCGCACCGGACGACGCCGAGGAAGAGGAGGAGGCGGCGGCGGAGTGCAGGCTGCTCGACCTCGCCGCGTCCAGGATTCCGGTGCGGGCGGACGTCGCCGCGAAGGAGGGGTTCTGCCACGTCGGCAGCCGCATGCCGAACGCTGAGTCCGCGACGCCGGACCCGCCCTCGCGCACGGCCCGCTGGATCGGCGGCAGCCCGGACCACGCGCCCGGCATCGCACCGGCGTCAGCGGGCGCACCCCCCGGCGCGGAACCACCCGCCGACGGTGGCGCGCCCGGCGAGCCGCCGCCCCCGGCACCCGCATCGTCAGCGCCTGCGGGCGCACCCGCGCCCGCACCCGCACCCCGCCCCCGCAACCGCTCGAAGAACCCCACTCCTCAGCCCTCCGCCCCGGCGAGCGTCACGAAGGACGCGATCTGGTCCGCATAGCGGCGGCGGTCGTGGTGTTCCAGGTCCAGGATCGTCTCCAGGTTCCAGTGGAAGTGATAGGCGACGTACGCGATCTCCTCGTGCAGTCGGTCGGTCGCGTACGTCACGATTCCCCCAGGCGGCTCCCGCCGAGTTCCACCTCGAACGGCTCGGAGCAGTGCGGGCACTGCACGGCGGCGCGGGTGTGTCCCTCGGCGTTGATCTGGCGGTAGAAGTCCTGGAGGAAGGCGAGGTCGGAGGCGAACAGGTTCTCCACCGTCCCGTCGTGCACCGACGCCAGCGTGCCCAGACGCGTGATGACCCGGCCCAGGAGCACCACCGACAGGTACGCCGGGTTCTCCTGGACGCGGACATCGCGCAGCGGGACCAGTTCGTCCCGCGCGGTCGACAGGCGCATCACGCCGTCGCGGTGCACGGTGCCCGCCTCGTCCACGTATCCGCGCGGCAGTTGGAAGGGGTACTCCGTGCGCAGAACCTGAGCCCGCGGTGCGGTGTCGGTCTGAGCGGCGGGGGGAGCCTGAGCGGGGGACTCCGCTCCCCCCGCCACGTTCTGGGTGGTGGCCGGGGGCGCCGCGACGGCCGCGCCCGCGTCCGGCGTGCCGACAGCCTTGCGGCGCATTACTCGATGACCAGTTCTTCGAAGACGATGGTCACGGTCTCGGTGAGCACGGCGGCCTCGCCGGCCTTCAGGCTGCTGGCGTCGATCTTGCTGCACCAGGCGTTGCGCAGGTTGTAGCGCTTCACCGGATTGTCCTCGTAATCCATCATGATGATGGAGGCGTTCTTGCGGGCCGTGCTCATGCGGCCGGTGATCGAGTCGTTGATCCACTGCGTGAACGCGGACGACTGGGTCATGCCGCGCACCACGGTGCACTGCCCGTTCTTCTGCACGCCGGGCAGGATGGCGGTCTCGATCTTGCCCTGGGCGGTGTTCTGCTGGCTGACGATGATGTCCTGTTCGAGGGTCAGGCCGCTGACCTCCTGGAGGTACTCGACCATCACACCGTCGATCTGGAGACCGAAGTTGTGTGAAGTGAGGGAGTCACCCTGCATGAGACTCATGGAATCGCTGTCCTTTTAACGCTTCGTGTCAACGCTTCGTGGCGATGGCGTACGACGGTGGTGGAGGCGGGGGCTGGGCGTGCCGGCGGATGGCCTACTCGTCCAACTCCCCGCTCCCGCTGGAGAACTGCGCCAGCCGGAAGATCACGAACTCCGCGGGCTTGACCGGGGCGACGCCGATCTCGCACACGACCCGGCCCAGGTCGACCGACTCCGGCGGGTTGGTCTCCTCGTCGCACTTGACGTAGAACGCCTCCTCGGGCCGCTGGCCGAAGAGCGCGCCATTTCGCCACTCGGTGACCAGGAACGCCGAGATGTTGCGCCGGATGCGGGCCCACAGCGCGTGGTCGTT
Source organism: Streptomyces sp. NPDC059900 (assembly GCF_050270335.1). NCBI lineage: Bacteria > Bacillati > Actinomycetota > Actinomycetes > Kitasatosporales > Streptomycetaceae > Streptomyces > Streptomyces sp. NPDC059900. Next base: position 4,939 of record NZ_JBNNJZ010000102.1, on the reverse strand, counting down.
CGGCTCGAACACCACCCACTGGGTGCCGATCAGGATCGACTCCTCCAGGTAGTTGAAGTACCGGCGGATGTTCAGGTAGCGCCACTCGGGGTCGGAGGCCAGGGTGCGCGCGCCCCAGACGCGGATGCCGCGGCCGGGGAAGGCGCGGATGCAGTTGACGCCGATGGGGTTGAGCAGGTCCTGCTCGCCGCGGGTGATTTGGAGCTCCAGGTCGACCGCGCCGCGTACGACCTCGTTGGCGGGCGCCTTGTGCACGCCGCGCTCGGAGTCGTTGCGGGCCCAGATTCCGGCGATGTGGCCGCTGGGCGGCATCATGCGGGCCTTGCCGGATGCCGGGTCGAAGGTCTTGAGCCAGGGGTAGTAGAGGGCGGCGTACTTGGAGTCGTAGCCGGCCGTCTCCTGGCGCCACACCCGTATCTGACGGGCGTTCAGGCTGGGCGGGGGGTCGATGACCGCGACGCGGTCGCCCATCAGCTCGCAGTGCGCGATGAGGCCGAGCTGGACGGCCTTGACGGCCTCCAGGTCGATCGCGCCCCGCTGGTAGGCGGCCATGAGGTCGGGGACCGCCACCATGGAGATCTCGTCGATCGCCTCCAGGCCGCCGAAGCCGGTGCGGTCTGCGGAATCGCCGAGGTACTGGGCCGGGCCGGGGTGCGAGGTTTCGTCCTGCTCGACGGGCGCGGACGCGGGTACGGGGGCCGGGGCGGGCGGCGCGGGCAGGGCGACGGTCTGGTTCTCCGGGCGGGTGAGCTGCGCGCCGGACGCGTTCTCCGTCACGGTGATGAGCTTGGAGCGCTCCTTGACCTGGGTGACGACGTAGGTCCGGTTGCCCTTCTTGGCGCTCACGTCGAAGGTCTCGACCGGCTTGTCGCCGCTCTTGACGATCAGCTTGAAGCGCTCGGCGGGGCCTTCGCCCTCGGGGTCGGCGACCTCGACGCTCAGCGGGCCGTTCGCGCCCTGGCCGGTGGCGGCCACGGAGAAGGCGCCGAGCTGCTTGGGTTCGGCGGCGGGCAGGGCCGGTGCGGGTGCCGAGCCGTTCACCGCGGCGGGGGTCTTGCCGTCCGCCGCCGCCCCTGCCGAGCCCTCGGCGGAGCCGCCCACGCGGACCACGTAGGCGGCGGATCCGCCGTTGTTGAAGAAGCCGTAGACCGAGTGGGCCAGGTAGTAGCCGTCGGTGAAGTCGCCGAAGGCGGCGACGTACTGGGTCCAGTTGGTCACCAGCGTGGGCTCGTTCAGCGGTCCGGACGACGCGAGTCCGACGAAGGCCGCCACCGAGGTCCCCACCCCCTCGATCGGGCGCGAACCGCCGGACACCTCCTCGACGTAGACGCCGGGCGACAAGTAGGACGGCATGCTCTGCTCTCCTCGGGGTACGAGACGGGACGTCTCAAGGCTGGTCGGCGCGGCCCGCCGGCGGAATGTCCTCCGGTGCCAGTTGCCGGGCAACGTCTTTGCCCCCAGAGGCAGTTCCGGAGGGGGCGGCCCCGGGTCCTGCTTGTTCAAGGTCCGGCCTTTTGCCCGTATGGCTGCCCTTGAGGCCCTGGCCGGGAGGGCGTCGGCCGGGCAAGGCTGGTGGATCAGCTCTGCCTCGCGCCGAAGGGAACGTCGTGCACGTACACGGAAGACAGGGCCAACGGGCCGACGACCAGCGCGAAGCACGCCAGGCGGGGAAACCGGGCAAACCGAGCACCCCGGCCGGGCAGTTGCTGAAACTACAGGGTCAGGCCGGCAACCTGGCCGTGTCACGCGCCCTGGAAGAGACGCAGCACGCCCACGGCCCCGGTTGTGGCCATGCCCGGACGCCCACCGGGGATCCGGCCGTCCAGCGCCGGATGGACCCGGAGGAGACGACGTCCGCCAGGGACGCCGACCTCCAGCGGCGGTCGACCCTGGCGGCCGGTATCGCTTCTCCCGGCCGCCCCCTGGAGTCGCGCATCCGGGACAAGGCGGAGCGCGTGTACCCGATGAAGTTCGACCATGTGCAGTGGCACGACGGTCCGGTGGCACAGCGGGCGGCCCGGGAATTCGGGGCGCAGGCCCTGACCGTCGGCCCGCACATCCTGGCGGCGGAGCCGAACCTGCCGGACGAGGTGAAGCTCCACGAGGTCGACCACACGTACCAGAACGCGATGGGCGACGTGGCGGGGACCGCCGACGGTGCGGGCACGAAGGTGTCGAGCCCGCACGATCCGTACGAGGTGTCGGCCGCCTCGAACGGCAAGAAGGTCGCCCAGGGGGGAACACCCGACCTGTCACTGCCGGGGCGGCCCGCACCGGTCCAGCGGAGCACCATCGACGCAGACACCGCCGCGGGAACCGACCACGCCGTGCAGCGCTATGCCGTGGTGCGCCCCGGCGATGACGGCTACCCGGAGAGGGGACGGCAGAGCCCCGGCGGTACGCGGACCACCGTGCCGCAGGGAGACTTCCTCGACGAGAGCGGCGCCGACTTCTTCCCCGGTCAGAACATGAAGTCACGGCTCGTCCGTAAACCGACCGGGGAAGAAGTCGAAAAGGACAGTTACGTCGACGCATCCGGCAAGCCCAACATCGTCTACAACGGCTTGGTACCGCTGAAGATCTCGGACAACCTGGACCTGGCGGTGGAGCACACCGGGGACGGCCGTCAGGCCAAGATGTTCTTCGCGACGGACCAGCAGATCGGCCGGGCGAACGAGAAGCTCGGCGGCCGGGTGAAGATGGAGCGGTCGGGAAGCCACTACCTGTCCATCAATGTCGGCGACACCACCAAGACGCTCTGGCGGGTCCAGCCCGTGGTGACGCGTCCCGGGAAGAAGTCGTCGGATGAAGGGGCCGTCACCCGCGGCCTCGCAGCAACATTGCCGCAGCGCTGCAACTCGATAGCGAACAGGATCTCCGGACAGGGAATGCTCCCCGACGTCGGCACGGATGCCTATTTCCATGCGCTCGGCGGCATCCTGTCCGACGTCAAGTCCAAGCTCTCGCTCAAAATGGTGCCGACCGCCAAGGATTACGACAAGGCCAAGGCTGAGCTCGACGGCAACAAACCCAAGACGGTGGAGAAGTTCACCCAGGTCATGCAGCGTCTGATCGAGGGTGTCCTGTCCCATCGCGGTGAGCCACGGCTCGAAGAGGCGCTCAAGCGGCGTGGGTTGAATCAGTACACGCCTCCGGCCGAGATCGGCGACGTCCTGATGACCAAGACGCAGGCTCCAGAACGTGGCGGACCCCGTGAGTTCGACTTCCACTTCACCACCGCCGTGGCGACGAGCGGCTCGGACTCCGTCACGATGGAGAACTACGCCCGCGGCGAGGAGGAGAAGACTCTGAGCAGCGGAGACCAGCAGTGGTTCTTCTCCATGAACGGCACGGCGAAGAGCGGTCAGTCGTTCCACGAGCAATGGGGCCACTTGGACCGCGACGGGCGGGTTCGCCTGACCATCCTCATGAGGGGGGCCTGAAGTCCGGTCCGGAGGAGAGAAGTTCGGCAGGGGACGGGTGGACCCCTGCCGCTGCCCCTCCAGGCAACCAGGTCTGCCCGGCGGACTCCTGACGGTCCGCGCGGGCCCTTCTAGCGTCGAGGCGTGAGCCTATGGACTTCTCTGGAACCCGCCTCCGCGACCGTCGACCCCGGCAGCAGCACCACGGTGCGTCTGAAGGTGCGCAACACCGGTGACATCGTCGACGAGTACCGCTTCGAACCGGTCGGTGATCTCTCGCCCTGGACCAGGGTGGAGCCGCCGTCGCTGCGGCTCTATCCGGGGACGACCGGCACGGTGGAGCTGACGTTCGCGCCGCCGCGGACGCCGGACGCGACCGCGGGACCCAATCCGTACGCGGTGCGGATCACGCCGACCGAGCACCCGGACGCCGTGACCGTGCCCGAGGGCAATCTCACCATCACCCCGTTCACCGAGGTGCGCGCCGAGCTGGTGCCGCCGACGGTCAAGGGCCGCTTCCGGGGGCGGCCCCGGCTCGCGGTGGACAACCTCGGCAACACCAAGGTCACCGCCTCGCTCAGCGGCAGCGACACCGGGGACCGGCTCTCGTACGACTTGCAGCCCAGCAATATCCAGGTCGAGCCGGGCCGGGCCGCGTTCGTGAGGACGACGTTGCGGCCCCGGCAGATCACCTGGTTCGGGTCCAAGCAGGAGCAGCCCTACACGCTGGCCGTACGGCGCTCCGGCACCGAACCGATGGACGTGGACGGCACCTTCGTGCAGCGCGGGATCCTGCCGGGCTGGCTGGCCACCACCTTCGGGCTGCTCCTCGCGCTCGCCATCGCGTTCGTCGTGGTCTGGCTGACGTACAAGCCGCAGGTCAAGAGCGTGGCGCGGGAGAAGCCGGTGGAGGCGGGCAAGATCGCGCCGTCCAGTCCGCCGCCTCCCATCAGCAGTCCGCCGCCCTCACCCGAGGAGAAGCCGGAGGACGACGAGAAGAAGGAGCCCGAAGGCGGCGGTTCGGGCGGCGGCGGTGGCGGGGGCGGAGGCGGCGGTGACAAGCCCCCGAAGCCGAAGAAGGAGACCGCGGCCGACGCGGTGCGCAAGGTCGCCGAGCGCAGCGAGGGCCGCCACATCTGCTACCGGGCCTTCGTCGCGGGCAGCGGCTGGCAGGACCCGGTGTGCGACGGCGCCGAGGCCGGCACGGTCGGCAAGCGCACGCCCATCAAGGCCCTGAACATCGCGGTGGTCAACACCGGGGGCGTCAGCGGCACCGGTGCCTGGGTGGGCGAAGGGTGGCGCAAGGAGATCCCGTGGGCGGAGGTGGAGGACGGGAAGAACATGTACTTCGGCAGTTCGAAGAGCGCCGATCCCGCCCTGGAGGGATACACCTTCAAGGTCCTCGACGGCGTGGTGTGCAGCGACGCCCGGGTGAGGAACGAGCAGTGGATGGGCCGGGTGTGCACCGACCCCGGCGGGTGGAAGTACCACGGGAGCCCGATCGAGCAGTACAAGGC
>NZ_JBNNJZ010000101.1:0-20604 GCF_050270335.1 Streptomyces sp. NPDC059900 | reverse complement strand
GACGAGGGCGCCCCCGGCGTCGTGTCGCGTGCCGTGGACGCGCTGCTGGGCGTTGCTCTCTAGTCACCGGGCAGTGGCCGGGTAGCCACCACCCACCGAATGGGCCGCTCCGGAAATCCAGGAGCGGCCCATCAAAGTCCATGGCCCCCGCACCGGCCGGCGCGCTAGACCACCGCCATGAGACCACCCACTCGCTCCAGACGGGCGGCCGTCGCCGCCGCCCTGCTCGGCCTCCTCGCGGTGTTCGCCGGACCCGGCGGCGGCGCCGCGCAGGCCGCCGACGATCCCGCGACCACCGTCGGGGACGTCACCGGCTTCGCCGCCGAAGGCTCCGTCTACCGGCTCACCGCGGGCCGGGCCGAGGCCCGCGTCAGTTTCGTGTCGCAGGAGTCCTTCCGCCTCGAACTCGCCCCCGACGGCGACTTCACCGACCCCACCGGCAAGGACATCGTCCTTCCGCAGGGCGACCCGCCGCGCACCCAGTGGTCCGACAAGGGCGACCGCTACGAACTGCGCACCTCCGAGGTGACGCTGCGCGCCTACAAGTCCCCGCTCCGCTTCGCCCTGTACCGCGCCGACGGCAGCGAGATCTGGGCCGAGTCCAAGGGCCTGAGCTGGACCAAGGACGCCACCACGCAGAGCCTGGCCCGCGGCGCCGACGAGCAGTACTACGGCGCCGGGATGCAGAACGGGCGCGCCAACACCTCGCACCGGGGCACGAAGGTGGAGGTGAGCGTCGACTACAACTGGGACGACGGCGGCCACCCCAACTCCGTGCCCTTCTACCTGTCCTCGAAGGGCTACGGCGTCTTCCGGAACACCTACGCGCCCAACACCTATGACTTCGCCGAGCCGGTGACGGCCACGGCCAAGGAGCGGCGCTTCGACGCCTACTACTTCGCGGGCCGCGCCGACAAGGACGTCAAGGGCGTCATAGGGCAGTACACCAAGCTCACCGGCAAACCCTTCCTGCCGCCCGTCTACGGGATGGAGATCGGGGACGCCGACTGCTACCTCCACAACGCCAACCAGGGCGAACGCCACACCCTCGATGCCCTGAAGGTCGCCGACGAGTACAAGAAGCACGACATGCCGAACGGCTGGATGCTCGTCAACGACGGCTACGGCTGCGGCTACGAAGACCTCGCCGAGACGGCCGAAGGGCTCCAGGACCGCGACATGCAGCTCGGTCTGTGGACCGAGGACGGCATCGACAAGATCGCCGACCAGGTCAGGGCGGGGCAGCGGGTCGCCAAGCTGGACGTGGCCTGGGTCGGCGACGGCTACAAGAAGGCCCTGGACGGCTGCAAGGACGCGTACAAGGGCATCGAGGACAACAGTGGTGCCCGCGGCTTCACCTGGGCCCCCGAGAGCTGGTCGGGCGCCCAGCGCTGCGGGGTGCAGTGGTCGGGGGACCAGAGCGGCAGCTGGGAGTACATCCGCTGGCAGATCCCCACGTACGCGGGCGCGACCATGTCCGGCCTCGCCTACACGACCGGTGACGTGGACGGCATCTTCGGCGGCAGCGCCAAGACGTACGTACGTGATCTCCAGTGGAAGTCCTTCCTGCCGGTCACGATGACGATGGACGGCTGGGCGGCCAGCGACAAGCAGCCCTTCCGCTACGGAGAGCCCTACACCGCCGTCAACCGCACGTACCTCAAGCTGCACGAGGCGCTGCTGCCCTACCTCTACTCGTACGGCCACGAGGCGACGAAGACGGGCGTCGGAGCCGTGCGGCCGCTGGCCCTGGAATATCCCGACGACCCGAAGGCGGCCACGGACGCGGCCAAGTACGAGTTCCTGACGGGCGAGGACTTCCTCGTCGCGCCCGTCTACCAGGACACGACGGTCCGCGACGGCATCTATCTGCCCGAGGGCACCTGGACCGACTACTGGAGCGGCCGTACGTACCAAGGGCCGACGACGGTCGACGGCTACAGCGCGCCCCTCGACACCCTGCCCCTCTTCGTCAAGGCGGGCGCCGCCGTACCGATGTGGCCCGGCGGCATCAGGTCCTACAAGGACCGCACCGCCGGCTCGCCGCTGGCCTGGGACATCTACCCGCAGGGGAAGTCCTCCTTCGAGCTGTACGAGGACGACGGCGTGAGCAGGCAGCACCGCGACGGCAAGTACGCCACCCAGCGCGCCGACGTCGATGCGCCCCGTTCCGGGGCGGGCGACGTGCGGGTGCGTATCGGGGCGAGCAAGGGGGAGTTCAGCGGCAAGCAGACCAGGCGGCCCTACGCGTTCACCCTGCACACCGGTGACGCGCCGGGCCGCGTGGAGCTGGGCGGCGACAAGCTGGCGCGGCTCGCGTCGAAGACGGCGTACGAGAAGGCCGCGCAGGGCTGGTTCTACGACCGGGACGACCGGGGCGGTGTCGTGCGGGTGAAGACGGCGGCGCTGCGCACGGACCGGGCGTTCGAGCTCGCACTGGACGACACGAGCGCGGTCGGCGGCGCCGTGCCCGGCGCGGGCGCCACCCTGAGCGCCCCCGCCGGACAGGAACTCGGGGCGGGGTCGGCGGGCAAGGTCGCCGTCGATGTCACGGCGGGGACGCGGGATGCCACCGGCGTCGACGTCACCCTGGACGTGCCGGAGGGCTGGACCGCGGGCACTGCGCACGCCGGCCGCGTCGAGGCGGGCACCACGCGCCGCGTCGAGGTCGCCGTCACCCCGCCCGCGGACGCCGACCCCGGAGAGAAGACGCTGACGGCGCGGGCCCGCCACCGCTCGGCGGGCCAGGACCGCACCGCGACCCAGCGGATCGCGGTCGACGGCATGCCTCCGGCGCCGACGGCGGACACCTGGGCGAGCGACATGGAGTGGCTCACGTCGGCCAACGGCTACGGCCCCGCCGAACGCGACCGCAGCAACGGCGAGTCGGGCGCCGCGGACGGCCACCCGCTGACCCTGGCCGGGAAGACGTACGAGAAGGGCATCGGCACCCACGCCGACTCCGCGATCGAGGTCTACACGGGCGGGCAGTGCACCAGGCTCACCGCCGACGTGGGCATCGACGACGAGATCAACGGCTACGGAGAGGTGGCCTTCTCGGTCGAGGCCGACGGCAAGGTGCTGTGGACCTCTCCCCGGGTGACGGGCGCCTCGGCGACCGTGCCGGTGGACGTCGACGTGAGCGGGGCCCGGCACGTGCAGCTGAAGGCGACCGACACCAACGGCTCCAAGAGCGGGGACCACGCGGACTGGGCGGCGGCGAGGTTCAGCTGCGCCTAGCCCGGACACCGGGCAGGCAGCAGGACAGGGAGCGGCGCCGGGCGGGAAAGGTCTCCGCCCGGCGCCGCCGTCTTCTTCACGCGACGGCGGTGACCGTCACCTGGTGACCACGATGGCCAGGAGGTACGCCGGGTTGTTCGTGTCGTAGTAGCCGATCACCTTCTGCCCGAAGGCGAACGCTTCCTGGACCTCGTCGTGGGCCTGCTGGCTGGGATTGACGAACACGCGCCAGTCGTTGTCGACGAACAGGTAGAGGGTCGACGCCTGGCCGGGGAGGGGCTGGACGACGTCCCAGAACGACGTCGCGACGTTCGAGGCCAGCGCCTGCGTGGAGATCTGGGGCGCCTGGGCCTGCGGCACCTGCTCCTGGCCGAACTGCTGGAGCAGCTGCTGGAACGGCTGCTGCTGGCCGAGCTGCTGAAGCTGCTGGTGCAGCTGCGGCGGTACCTGCTGCATGCCTTGCTGCCCCTGCATGCCTCCCTGCATGCCCTGCTGCCCGTGGATCCCCGGCTGGCCCTGCATGGGGGACATCCCCTGGCGGCCTGACTGCCGCTGGCCGAACGGCTGCTGCTGGTACTGCTGCTGGTCGCTGGGCTGCTGCCCGAACTGCTGCTGGCCGAACTGCTGCGGAGGCGCGGTGCTCGGGCCCTGCTGCTGGCCCTGCTGGGGGCCGAACTGCTGCTGGCCCGGCTGCTGCTGGCCGAACTGCTGCTGAGGTCCGTACTGCTGGCCTTGCTGCTGCATGGGACTCATGTACGGGGTGGTGCTCATGCGGGTGCCACCTTCCCTCAATGGTTGTGGTGCCTCGGGGATGCGCCTGGTGCTCCGGCATCAGGCGGATGCCTCAGCCCGTGACGACCAGGCCGACGACCTCGTCGTCCGAGAACCAGACGCGTACGTCGGGATGCCCGCCCGCGAAGGCGGCGTGCACCGCCTGGCGGATGCCGTCGGACGGGTTGTTCAGGTTGCGCCACTCGCCGGCGACGAAGAGCCGCAGGCGCGGCGGGAGTTCGGGGGGATAGGGGATCAGCTCGTCCCAGTAGCGCTCGGCCTGCCCCGAGCCCACCGCCGACGGCAGGAGGTTCGTGACCGCCGACCTGATGTCGGGGCGGTTGCCGATCCGCTGGGACGCGGGACGGCCCGGCGCGTCCTGCTGCGGCGAGCCCGTCGAGCGCAGCATCGCCCGCGCGCGGTCCGGGGACATCAGCTGCTGGCCCGCGGCCTTCAGCATGCCCTGGAGACAGGCGAGCGCGCCGACGACGACCGGCGAGGCCGACGAGGTGCCGGAGAACGTGTCCGTGTACCAGGCGATCTCCTCGGTGCCGCCCTGCAGATCGCCCGGCTTGTTCCAGGAGCCGCCGGTCGTGGTGGTCTCGCGGCCCCAGCCCTGGGCGTCCACCCGGGCGCCGTAGTTGGAGAAGGCCAGGCGGGAGCGGTCGGGGCCGTGGTCGCGGCCGTGCGTGCCGGGCGGCGGTGCGCCCGCTCCGACCAGGACGGCGCGCGAGGGCCGGTTGGAGGGGTTGAAGGGGTTGCGCCACGACTCGGGGAACTCGTCGGGCCTGCGTTCGTACACCGCGTCGTCCAGGGACTCCGCGCCGTTGCCCGCCGCGCCGACGACGATGACGCCCTTCGCGGTGGCGTGGCGGATGGCCGCGTAGTCGTCGGGCCACCACTCCAGGGCGATGTAGCCCCGCTGGTCGTCGCGCGGTTCGAAGTCGAAGCGCGGGCCGGGGCGGTGCAGTTCGATCAGCACGATGTCGCCGGGGGCAAGCCGCTCCGCCGCCGCGTGGATCGTGGCCGCGGTGCCCAGGGGCTGGAAGGAGGCCGCCGCGGTCGTGGCCTCGGGGGCGATGCCGTTGATGCCCACGTAGTTGCGGTCGCCGCCGATCACGCCGATCACCGCGGTGCCGTGGTTGCGCCAGGCCAGGTCCTGGATCGGGGTGCCGATGACCACGCCGGAGAGCTTGCCGGTCAGGTCCTCGTGTCCCAGCTGCCAGGCGCCCTCGACGTCGATCACCGTGATGCCCTCGCCCGAACCGCCGAGCCGCTGCCACGCCCAGTGCGCGTCCACGCCTTCGGGCGCCGGGCGCAGATAGCCCTGGCGGCCGGTGAAGTCGGGGGTGACGGGGGCGCCTTCCTTGCGGCGCCCCGATTCGCCGACGGCGGGCGAATCGATCGTGGCCGGGACCGCGCCCGGTTTGACGTACGCCGTGTCGATCTCCGGCAGCGCGGCGATCCGTGAGCGCAGCTCCTGCGCCCTGCTCTCGCCGCCGCGCACCCGGTAGAAGAGCGCGAGGTCCGGCACGTCGCCGCCCTCGTCGGTGCCGGTGCGCTCGCGGGCCGCGGCGCGCAGGCGCTCCTCGTTGCCGAACAGCGGCTCCATGGCGAGCTGTTCGTCGCTGAGGAACATGTTCAGGGCCGACACGTCGGAGCCCGCCGCCGAGCGGACGCCCTCGCTCCCGGCGCGCAGCCGGGCCTCGGGCCGTGCGACGACGATCAGCTCCTGCTCGGACGCCCGGTAGGTGAATCCCGCACCGTCGGGCCCCGGGCCGCTGGCTCCCGGTCCCCCTGCCGGCTCTGTCTGGTCGGTCATCGCTCACCGCTCCCTTCGGGTGCCGTGCTGTGCGCTGTGGCCGCGCATCCGGGGCACACCTTGCTACTGCCGGGCGGGCTCGTCCACCCCCTTTGCCCCAACTACGTTTGAAATCAAGGAGTTAAGGGAACCTCGCGCAATTCGTCCGGAAGGCGATGTCACGCCTCATTCCGGCCATACGTCACCGGGGGCAACGCAGTGGAGGGGCGGGCGCAACGCAGTGGGGCGGCATCCTTGCGGATGCCGCCCCATGCGGTGTCGTCGCTCTCGTCAGTCCTCGTGGTCCTCGGAGGAATCAGACGGTCCGGATTCGCCGCCGCTCTTCTCGCCCTGCTCGGGCTCCGGCTCCGGCTCCTGCTCCGCGCCGGGCTCCGGTCCCGGCGGGTCCGTGCGCGGCTGCGGCTTCGGCGGGCGGGTGCGGTCACCGCCGTCCGTGGCGTGCCCGCCGGCCTGCGGCGGACCGCCGCCGTCGCGCCGCCGCAGATAGCGCTCGAACTCGCGGGCGATCGCCTCGCCGCTCGCCTCGGGCAGCTCGGCCGTGTCCCGTGCCTCTTCGAGCGACTGGACGTACTCGGCGACCTCGCTGTCCTCGGCCGCGAGCTGGTCCACGCCCACCTGCCAGGCGCGGGCGTCCTCGGCGAGATCGCCGAGCGGGATCCGCAGGCCGATGAGGTCTTCGAGGCGGTTCAGGAGGGCGAGCGTGGCCTTCGGGTTCGGCGGCTGCGAGACGTAGTGCGGGACGGCCGCCCACAGGCTCACCGCGGGGACGCCCGCGTGCGTGCACGCCTCCTGGAGGATGCCGACGATGCCCGTGGGGCCCTCGTACTTCGTCTCCTCCAGGTCCATCGTGCGGGCCAGGTCCGGGTCGGAGGTGACGCCGCTGACCGGGACGGGGCGGGTGTGCGGGGTGTCGCCGAGCAGCGCCCCCATGATCACCACGAGCTCCACGCCCAGCTCGTGGGCGAAGCCCAGGATCTCGTTGCAGAACGAACGCCAGCGCATCGACGGCTCGATCCCGCGGACCAGGACGAGGTCGCGCGGCTTGTCGCCGCCCACGCGGATCACCGAGAGCCGGGTCGTCGGCCAGGTGATCTTGCGGACGCCGCCTTCCAGGAAGACCGTGGGGCGGTTGACCTGGAAGTCGTAGTAGTCCTCGGCGTCCAGTGCCGCGAAGACCTCGCCCTTCCACTCCTTGTCGAGATGCGCGACCGCGGTGGAGGCGGCGTCGCCGGCGTCGTTCCAGCCCTCGAACGCGGCCACCATGACCGGGTCGACCAGCTCGGGAACTCCCTCGAGCTCGATCACCCAGGCCTCCTTCCGATGTCCTTTACGTACGCCCCAACCTTACGGCGTCCGGCAGGTCCCTCCGCAGCCCCCTTGCGCGGGCCGCGATGAACGGATCACTGCCCCGCCGGAGGTCCGCGCACTCCCTCGGCGGCCCTGCTTCACAGCGTGGAGCGCAGCCACTGCTCCACGCTCGCGATGTGCACCGTCGCCCACGACCTGGCCGCTTCGGCGTCGCGGTCGCGCAGTGCGGCGAGGATCGCCCGGTGCTCGTGCAGGGTCCGGCTGACGGCGTCCTCCTGGGTGAGGCCGCGCCAGACGCGGGCCCGGGTGGTGGGTCCGGACAGGCCGTCCAGGAGCGAGCAGAGCACGGAGTTGCCGGACGACTGGACGATGCCGCGGTGGAACTCCAGGTCGCAGGCGACCAGTTCCTCCACCGAAGGGGCCGCCCCCAGGGCGTCCAGCTGTGCGGTGAGCACGTCGAGTTCGGCCTCGGTGATGCGCACGCTCGCCATGGCCGTGGCGGCCGGTTCCAGGATGCGGCGCACCGCGAGGAACTCCAGGACCGTGTCGTCGCGGTGGAAGTCGACGACGAAGCTCAGGGCTTCGAGCAGCAGCTGCGGGTCCAGGCTCGTGACGTACGTACCGTCGCCCTGGCGTACGTCGAGGATGCGGATCAGCGAGAGGGCGCGCACCGCCTCGCGCAGCGAGTTGCGGGAAAGGCCCAGGTCGGCGGCGAGTTCACTCTCCTTGGGCAGTCGGTCGCCGGGGCGCAGGGCACCGGAGACGATCATGCCCTTGATCTTTTCGATGGCCTCGTCGGTGACAGCCATGGGGACCTCGCCTCGCAAGACAAAAGACATCCGATGTATCGGACGAGTATGGCGCGTCCCGGCGCCGTCGTGCACGTGGTCCAGCGAATACGTACTTCTCTCAGGGCTAAGATTTCCGTACTGGCCGCGGGAGGGCACTGATCGCGGAACGGCACTGATCGCGGGACGGGCGAGAGGGAGGCTACGGCACATGGCCGGGAAGAAGTCGGCGGGGGCCCAGCGGGACGCGGTCGCATCGATCATCGAGGACTGGGCCAGAGAGCGGCCGGAACTCGACACCTCGCCCCTGGAGGTGCTCGCGCGGCTGCACCGCACCTTCCTGCGCTACAACACCCGGCTGACCACGGCCATCGAGCGGCACGGCCTGGCGGTCGCCGGGTTCGACGTGCTGACCGCGCTGCGCAGGGCCGGGGCGCCCTACCGGCTCACGGCGGGCCAGCTCGCCGACTCCGGACTCGTCTCGTCGGCCGGGGTGACCCTGCGCATCGACCGCCTGGAGAAGGACGGCCTGATCGTGCGCGAGCGCGACGCGGAGGACCGCCGCGTCGTCTACTCACGGCTCACCGAAGCGGGTCTGGCCAAGATCGACGAGGTGTTCGCCGAGCATCTCGACAACGAACGCCGGATGCTCGACGGACTCTCCCCGGCCGAATGCCGTCAGCTGGCCCGTCTGATGTCCAAGCTGGAGCGGTCCATCACCGACTCCGACGCACCCGGCGAGACGGAGGCCTGAGCCGTCACGGAGCGGCGGCCTGGGCCTCCGCCTCCGCGCGGTACATCCGGCGCAGCCTGACCACGCCCAGGTCGTGCTGGTAGAGGTTCTCGCGCTGGTCGGCGTCGGCGGGCATCGCCTCCAGCATCACCCGGTCCTGCTCCAGGACCTGCCAGTGGCGCTCCTCGATGAGGGTCTTGTAGAGGAAGCGCCAGGTGTCGCGCTGCCAGCCCTGCACGCGGCGGTAGCGCCAGAAGAAGACACCGGTGCGGTTCTCGTCGACCGGGCAGACCATGCCGACGATCCCGAACGGGCCACCGGGGCCTGCCGACGGCGGGTAGGGAATGGTCAGGTCCACCCAGTCCACGCCGGTGCGGCACAGCTCCACCCAGTCGAAGTTGACGCCCCGCTGGTCGGTCTTCTCGAAGAAGTAGCCGCGGTCGGTCTCCCGGATGCGGAACTTGGCGGTCGTGTCGCCGTCGTACATCGTGTGCGACTCGTGGTGCAGGAAGGCGCCGTGCATCGGGTCGAGGAGGTTCTCCACCGCGAACCGCCACGGGCCGTTCCACTCCGCGTAGCACAGGATCGCGTCGACGTCGGGGTCGGTGAGCGGTTCGGGCAGCGTCAGTCCGGCGGGCTCCGGGTGTTTCTCGTCGCCGAAGTACGCCAGGATCGCGCCGCCGATCTCCCGCACGGGCAGCGACGTGACGAGTTTCTTTCCCTCCAGATTGCAGCCGGGCAGGCCCGGTACGGAGGAGACGGTGCCGTCGGTCTCGATCTCCACGCCGTGGTACCAGCAGGCCACCCGGTCACCGAGGTGCTTTCCCAGGGAGAGCGGGGCGCCGCGGTGCGGACAGCGGTCGGCGAGCATCGACAGGGCGCCGTCGGAACGGCGGAAGAGCAGCCACTGCTCGCCGAGCGCGGTGACCTTGCGCATGGCACCGGGGGCGACGAAGTCCGAGGGGACGACGGGGTGCCACTGGTTGCGCAGCCCGGTGGCGTAGATGTGGTCTGCGGAAGCGGTGGATCCGGCAGGGGTGGTCATCGGGGTCACGCTCCCAGTCGGTTCATCTCGGCGCGGAAGGATTCTTCGGTCCAGGGGGTGCCGTTCGGCGCGTGGACCTGACGGCTGTTCAAGCCGCGTACGACGTCGGAGAGTTCATGGCCCTCCTTGGTGAAGACCTCTTCGAGGGTGGCCGCGAGTTTGTACTCGTAGGGGGTGGGCTCGTGCGTACGGGACTGGTGGACGTCCAGGTACGGCCAGGTGGTGGTCACGGTTGCCTCCGGTGGGGAATCACGGATCGGGGAATCACAGGTCGAGGACGAGACGGCCGGACGCGCAGCGCGAGACGCAGATCATCATCGAGGCGTTCGCCGCGTGCTCGGCCTCGCTGAGCAGGAAGTCGCGGTGGTCGGGCGTGCCGTCGAGCACGCGGGTCTCGCAGCTGCCGCAGATGCCTTCCTGGCAGGAGCTGGTCACGGTCAGGCCCGCGGCCTCGGCCGCCTGGAGCACCGAGGTGTCCTCGCCGACGGAGAGGGTCACGCCGGAGCGGCGGCACTCCACCTCGAACGCGGACTCGTCCCCGGCCCGCTCCACGACGGGCGCGGCGAACCGCTCCACGCGCAGCCGGTCCGCCGGGGCGGCGGCCTCCACGGCGGCCAGCAGGGGCTCGGGGCCGCAGCAGTACACGAGCGTGTCCCCGGGCAGACCGGCGAGCGCCGCGGCGATGTCGATATGGCCGAGCTCGTCCTGCGGGATGAGCGCCAAGTCGCCTTCAAGCGCGCCCAGTTCGTCGGTGAACGCCATCGACCCCCTGGTGCGTCCGCCGTAGACCATGCGCCAGTCGGCTCCGCGCCGCGCGGCCTCGCGGGCCATGGCGAGGAGCGGGGTGATGCCGATGCCGCCCGCGACGAAGAGGTAGCCGGGGGCGTCCTCGAGCGCGAAGTGGTTGCGCGGTTCGGATGCGGTGACCGTCTGGCCGGGCCGCAGCTTGGTGTGCACGTGCCGCGAACCGCCCCGCGACGAGGCCTCGTTGAGGACTCCGATGCGGTACGTGGCCGTGTCCCGCGGATCGCCGCACAGGCTGTACTGGCGTACGTGGCCTCCGGTGTGGAGGTCGAGATGCGCGCCGGGGGTCCAGGCGGGCAGCGGCTTGCCGTCCGGGTGGACGAGTTCGACGGAGAGGACCCCGTCCGCCTCCCAGGTCATACGGCGTACCAGCAGTATGAGTTCACTGTCGGTCATGGTCGGTCCTCCTCACTGGCCGGGGATCTTGACGGGCGGGGTGAACGGGTTCTTCATCGGGCCGAGGCTCGCCAGGTCGACCTCGACGAGGGTCGGCCCGTCGGAGGCGACGGCATGGCTGATCACGGGCTGCGCGTGCTCCTCGGCGGCGATCCGCGCGTACGCGAGGCCGCAGGCCCGGGCGAGGAGTTCGAAGTCGGGTGTGGCGAGGTCGACTCCGGAGCGGCGCTCGCTGTAGCGGTCCTGCATGTTGCGGAGCACTCCGTAGCCGCCGTCGTTGAAGACGACCAGGGTCAGCCGGGGCCGCTCCTGGGCGAGGGTGAGCAGTTCGCCCAGGTGGACGGCGAGGCCGCCGTCACCCGCGAGGACGACCGTGGGTGCGTCGGGCCGGGCGAGCGCCGCGCCGATGCCCATGCCCAGGCCCTGCCCGATGCCGCCGCCGCGCGGGAAGACGTTGTCGCGGGGGTCGTACATCTCCAGGAGCCGGTTGCCCCAGCTGCTGGACGGGATGGTCACGTCGCGGGCCACCACCGCCTCGCGGGGCAGTGCGGCCCGGATGGCGTCGCAGATCGCGGCCTGGGGGCCGATGTTGTCGTGCAGCGTGGCGCGGACGTCCCGGCGGACGGCGGCGACGCGGTGCGTCCAGCTCTCCTCGGCGCGGTGCGCGTGCGGTAGCAGGGCGGCGAGCACGTCGGGGGCGTGACCGTGCAGGGCGTGCCGGGCGGGGTACACCCGGCCGAGGGCGTCGGCGTCGACGTCGATCTGGATGTGCGCCTCGGGGAGCGCGAGTCCGTAGTCGGCGGTCTCGTTGGACCGGAAGTGCGTGCCGATGGTGAGCAGCAGGTCCGCGTCCGTGAGGAGGGCGCGGGCGGCCGGGGTGGTGGCGAAGTTGCCGATGACCTGCGGGTGGTCCTCGGGCACGGAACCCCGCCCGGAGTTGGAGGTGAGCAGCCCCGCGCCGGTGGCGTGCAGCAGCTCGGCCAGCTGGGTGCGGGCGCGGGTGGCTCCGCCGCCGGCCCAGATGAGGGGGCGCCGGGCGGCGGCGAGGAGGGATCGAGCGCCGGTGAGTTCCCCCTCGGCGGGAACCGGGCGGGCGGCGATCCGGGGCGGTTCGGTGCCCGCCGGGGGCGTGCTCGCCGAGTGGTCCGTGTCCTGCTGCTCCGCGTACTGGAGGTCCACCGGCCACTCCACGCTCGCCGGGCCGCCGGGGTCCGTCAGTGCCGCCCGGGCCGCCTCGCGGAGGATCCCGGCGGCCGTGTCGGCGGACGGGATGGTCGCGGCGTACTTGGACACCGCGCCGAGCATGCCCAGCTGGTCCTTGGTCTCGTGGATGAAGCCGCGGCCGCTGCCCAGGAACCCGGACTCGACCTGGCCCGTGACGTGCAGGACGGAGGTGCCCGCGCTCAGCGCCTCGACCAGGGAACCGGCCGCGTTGCCCGCGCCGGTGCCGGTCGAGGTGAGCGCGCAGCCGAGGGAGCCGCGGGCCCGGCCGTAGGCGTCGGCGGCGTTCACGGCGGTCGCCTCGTGCCGCACCGGGACGAAGCGCAGCTCCCGGTCGACGGCCTCCACCAGCGGCAGATTGTGCACGCTGACGATCCCGAAGACCGTGTCGATGCCCAGTTCCCGCAGGACGGCGACGAGGAGATCGCCGCCGGTGGCGTACCGCGTGGGTGGCGTGGTTGGCATGGGTGAGCTCCTCAGAGGATGCCGCGGCCGACGCCGCCGCAGACGTCGATGCTGGTGCCGGTGGTGTACGAGGCGCGGGGCGAGAGCAGCGTGACGATCGCGTACGCGACCTCCTCCGCGCGGCCGAGCCGCCCCAGCGCGATGCCGCGGTCCGCCGCGAGCTGCGTCTGCCACTCCTCGTAGCCGAGGCCCGATTCGGCGGCCGCGTGCCGTCGCGTCCACTGGCCGGTGTCGATCAGGCCCAGGCAGACCGAGTTGACCCGGATGCCGTCCGGCGCGAGCTCCGCGGCCAGGGACTTGGAGAGGTTGAGGATGCCCGCGCGGGCCGCGCTGGTGGTGATGAGGCGGGGCTCGGGCTGCTTGGCGAGCACCGCGTTGACGTTGACGACGCTCGCCGCGTCCGACGCGGCCAGGTGCGGGCGCGCGGCGTGCAGGGGGTTGAGGACCCCGGCGAACTTCAGCTCGAGCTCGTCGCGCCAGTCGTCGGCGGTCGAGTCGTCCAGGCCCTTCATACGGGACTGCCCCGCGTTGTTGACGAGCCCGTCGAGCGAGCCGAAGGTGTCTGCCGCGCGCCGGGTGAACTCCCGTACGGCGTCCGCGTCGCGTACGTCGCACACCCCCGTCAGGAGGCGGTCGCCGCCGCCGAGTCCTGCCGCCGCCTTCGCGAGGCGGTCGGCGTCACGCCCGCAGGTCGCGACGCGCGCGCCCTCGTCGAGCAGGGCGCGGACCGTGGCCAGGCCGACGCCCGAGCTGCCGCCGGTGACCAGGACGGTCCGGTCGGAGAGGCCCAGATCCATAACTAGAAGCTCCGTTGCGTCAGTTCATGGTGAAGCCGCCGTTGACGGCGATCACCTGTCCGGTCAGATAGCGGGATTCCTCGGAGAGGAGGAAGGAGACGAGCCCGACGAGGTCGTCCGGCTGCTGCGGGCGCGAGATGGCCCGGTTGCCCCGGTAGAGCGCATGCCGCTCGGCGGGCACCGTCTCGGTGGCCTCGACCTCGGTGAGTCCGGGCGCCACCGCGTTCGCGGTGATCCCCCTGTCGCCGAGCTCGCGCGCCATCGCCCTGGTCAGGGCGATGACCGCGCCCTTGGACGCGATGTAGTGGGCCAGGCGCGGCGACCCGTACAGGGCCGCGTCCGACGCGATGTTCACGATCCGGCCGGGTGAGGAGAAGAGCGGGTGGAGGGCCTTGGCGACCAGCCACGGGCTGCGGGCGTTGACCGCCATCAGGCGGTCCCACGCCTCGACGTCGATGTCCTGGAACTCCTTGCCGCCGACGCCGTTGGCGAGCGCGGCATTGTTGACCAGTCCGTAGAGAGGCCCCAAGTCACGCACGAACGCGGCGAGTTCGTTAACCGACGCCGGGTCCGCGACGTCACACCGTACGAAGTGCGCGTCCAGGCCCTGCGCGCGCAGATCGGCGGCAGCCTCGCCGCCCCGCACCGCGTCCACCTCGGCGACGACGACCCGGAAGCCGTCCTCGCCGGCCCGGCGGGCCATGGCCAGTCCCAGGCCACGGCCCGCTCCGGTGACGACGACGGTGCGGTCGCCGCTCACGGGTGACGTCTCAGTCACGGGTGACGCCGTGCATCGGCGAGTGCTCGGGGTAGGTGGGGACCTGCGGCTTCTGCGTGCCGATGACGACGCAGAACAGCGCGTCGGTGTCGCCCTCGTTCTTCAGGGAGCGTGCCACGCCCGCCGGGACGACGATCATGTCGCGGTAGCCGAGCGTGCGGTACTCCGCCTCGTCGGCGCCCCGGTGGATGCCCACCTTGACCTGGCCCTCCAGGACGAAGAAGGCCTCCTCGACGTCGTGGTGGGTGTGCTCGGGGCCCTCGGCGCCGGGCGGGAGCAGCATGTTGGAGAAGGTGAAGCCGCCGGAGGGCAGGATGCGGCTGTCGTTCTCGTGGTTGCCGGTCGCGCCGGAGCCGACGTAGCGGATCTGGCCGCGGCGGTACTGCGGGCCCGCCTTCTCCTGGAAGGACAGCGTGCTGAAGTCCGCGACACGGGACTCCTTGGTGGCGATCAGCGAGTCGGTGTACGCGCCGAGGTCGCCGCCGTTGTCGTACTCGGTGGTGGTCAGAGGCATGGCGGGGCTCCTTCTCAGAGGTGCTGGGGGATGGGGTGCTCGGGGATACGGGCGGTGATGCGGAGGTGGGAGAGGACCCAGGCGTTGAAGGCCCCGGGCCGCTCCTGGTTGGCCAGGTGACCGGCGTCCTTGACGATCACGTAGGCGGTCTTGTGCAGGGCGCCGGCGATGGCCTGCGAGGCCTCGACGCCGGTGACCTGGTCCCTGGCGCCGCAGAGGACGAGGGCGGGGGCCGTGATGCCGGGGATCTCGGGGCGCAGATCGGCTCCGGCCATGGACTCGGCGGCGTACGCGTATCCGGGCAGGCGCACGGACGCGGCCATGGTGTCGATGACCCGCCGGACCAGCTGCGGGGGCGCGTCCGGCGAGACCAGCCGGGGCCCGCGCCGCTCGGCGAACGCCTGCGGCCCCAGTTCCGCGAGCTCGGCGGCCCGCTGCCGCATGGCGTCGGCCTTGGCGGGGTCGGTGCCGGAACCGGCGCTGGAGTCCGCGACGATCAGTGAGTCGACGAGTCCGGGGTGCCGGGCCGCGAGCCGCAGGGCGATCACCCCGCCCCACGAGACGCCGAGGACGTGGGCGCTCGCCCCGCGCTCGCGGATGAGACCGGCCGCCGCGTCGGCGAAGCCGTCCAGGTCCAGCGGACCGTCCGGATCGGCGGACTTGGCGTAACCGGGCGCGTCCCAGGCGATGACCCGCATGTACGCGGACAGCTCGGCGAGCTGCGGTGCGAAGGCGGCCGACGAGGAGCCGATGCCGTGCAGGCAGAGCAGCAGCGGCCCGGCATCTCCCGCTTCCTCGACATGGAGGGCGGCGGCGGTCACAGGATCTGGCCCGTCCGCCCGGCGAGGGCCGCGAGGCTGCGCAGCACCGCGTACGGCACGACCTGGCTGGTCGCCGGGTTGGCCGGGTCCGGCAGATGCGCGACCTCGAAGCGGTACGCCCCCTGTGCGCCGGACGCCTCGACGACGTGCCGCGTGTGGTGGGCGCCGGGATCGGCGACGACGCGGACCCGCACGGCGTCCAGGTCGCCGACGGCGAGGGCGACCGAGGCCGCGACGTTCGTCGACTTGGGGAATTTCACGGGGACATCGCGTGCGGTCCCGGCCATCACCTCGACCGGGCCGGTGGCCGTCCGCATCCGGGACAGCAACTCCGCGTCCATCCAGGGCTGTTCGAGCGTGGCGGGCAGCTTCGTGGTGGTGAGCCGCACCTCGTCGAGCGGCCCGAGCGAACGCACCGCCTGGAGCAGGTCGAGCCCGCCGACCGCGCCCCCGGTGAAGTACACCCGGCCGGGTCCCGCGGCCAGGAGCCGTTTGGAGAGCTCCTCGTCGGTGAGGGCGCCGGTCGATGCGATCAGCAGATCGGTCCCGGAGGCAAGGACGCGCTCGCCCCATTCCCGTACGACGCCCTGTCCCGCCGCCTCCACGATGAGGTCGCAGCGCTCCATGGCCTCGTCGAAGGAGACCTGCGGGGCGGGGGCGCTGTCGCCGAGCGGACGGTTGTCGACGAGGCACGTCAACTCGGCGCCGGCTATTTTGTGTTCGGCGAGCGCGGCGCCGACGACACGTCCGATCGCACCCCAGCCGACGATGCCGACCTTGCGTACGGTGCTCATGCCTTGACCTCCGGAGCTTCGGGGCGGGACAGCGGGCCGGGGTCGGGCGCCCCCGCCATGTGGCAGCGGATCTCCTTCGACGGCGGGCCCGCCGTCCCCCACAGGTCGGACAGCTCGGGCACCCGCCGCCAGACGCGCGCGATCCACGCGTCCTCCACGATCTGCGCCACCTCGGAGGTGTATTCGCAGACGAGTCCGGAGGGGTCGGTGAAGTAGGAGAAGGTGTTGTTGCCGGGCCCGTGCCGCCCCGGACCCCACTGCGGGGCGATGCCGTGGTGCCGCAGCCGGCCGAGGCCCCGCATGAAGTGGTCGACCGAACTCATCTCGTACGCCACGTGGTTGAGCGAGGCCCACTCGGCCTGGTTGAAGGCGATGCAGTGGTGGTCGGCGTTGCAGCGCAGGAACGCCATCTGGTGCTCGGACCAGTCGGAGACGCGAAGCCCGAGGACATCGCGGTAGAAGGCCACGGCGGCGTCGATGTCCGCCGTGTTGAGCACCGCGTGCGTCACGCCGACCGGCACGGCGCCGTCCCGGCCGCGCGGCGCGACCGCGTGGACCTCCGCGCTGATCTCGATCAGCCGGTGCTCGGGGTCGGTGAAGCGCAGGCCGTAGCCGCCGCCGACCTGGTCGAGCGGTCCCGGTCCCGCGACCGGTGTGATGCCGTGCGCGAGGAGCCTTCGGGCGGCCTCGTCGACCTCGGCGGGCGTGCCCACCGCGAAGGAGATCCTGCCGAGGCCGATGCGGTCGGCGCGGGTGAGCTGGAGGGCGTGGTGCTCGGCTCCGGTACCGCGCAGCCAGGCGGCGGTGCCGCGCTCGGACTCGACGGTCTCCAGGCCCCAGACCTCCTGGTAGAAGTCGGCGGCCTCGGTGAAGGAGGGGGTGCGCAGCTCGACGGAGCGCAGGGCGCGGAGCCGGGCGATCGGGGGCAAGGGGATGCGGCTTGTGGCGGCAGAGGGTAGGGACATGACCTGCTCCAGAGGTACGGGGGTTCAGTTGGCCCAGGGGAGAGGCGCGTCGGTGACGCCCCAGTACAGGGACTTCTGGCGCTGATAGGCGCGGATGCCGTCGCGGCCCTTCTCGCGGCCGAGACCGCTCTCCTTCGTGCCGCCGAAGGGCGTGGCGATGCTGAACTGCTTGTAGGTGTTGATCCAGACCGTGCCCGCGTCGACGCGCCGCGCTATCCGCCAGGCGGCCCGGTGGTCGCGGGTCCAGATGCCGCACGCCAGGCCGTAGACACTGTCGTTGGCCTGCCGTACGAGGTCGTCCTCGTCGTCGAAGGGCAGCGCGACCAGGACGGGCCCGAAGATCTCCTCCTGGCAGGTCCGCGAGGAGTTGGGCAGCCCGTCGAGAACGGTGGGCAGGTAGTACGCCCCGTCCCGGTACTCCGCGCCCTGCGGCACGCTCCCGCCGCACAGTACCCGGGCGCCTTCCTCGCGGGCGAGATCGACGTACGAGGCGACGGAGTCCCGGTGCTTGTGGTGGACGAGGGGGGCCACCCGGGTGTCCGGGGAGGTTCCGGGACCCACGCGCAACTTCTCGGTCCTGCGCACCAGTTCACCGACGAACTCCTCGTACAGCTCGCGGGCGACGAAGAGCCGTGACCCCGCGATGCAGGACTGTCCGCTGGAGGAGAAGACGCCGAACATCACGCCGGCCAGTGCCTGCTCGACGTCGGCGTCGGCGAGGACGACCGTCGGGGACTTGCCGCCCAGTTCGAGCGAGAGAGGCATCAGCTTCTGCGCGGCGGCGTGCGCGAGCGTCCGGCCCGTGCTGGTGCCTCCGGTGAAGGTGACCTTGCCGACGCGCGGATCGCGGACGATCGCGTCGCCGACGACGCTGCCGCGCCCGGTCAGTACGGACAGCAGGGCGGTGGGCAGGCCGTGTTCGGCCAGGGCGCGGGTGATCAGGCGCCCGAGCGCGAGCGAGACGAGCGGGGTCCACTCGGCGGGCTTGAGCAGGACCGCGTTGCCGCCCGCGAGGGCCGGGGCGAGCTTCTGGGCGTCGCTGGCCACGGGGGAGTTCCAGGGGTTGATCGCGCCGACGACGCCGATCGGTTCGTACACGCTCATCGTCACGTAGTCGCCGCGCGAGGGTGTGATCGCCTCCTCGGCGGTCTCCAGGGCGGCGGCCGTGTAGCGGAAGGTGGCCGCCGCGCTGCCCACCAGGGCGCGGGTCTCGGCGAGCGCCTTGCCCGTGTCGGCGGTCTGGAGGGCGGCGAGGTCGTCCGCGGACTCCTCGATCAGCTCGGCGACGCGGTGCAGGAGCAGGGCGCGCCGGTGGGGCAGGAGGTCGCGCCAGCGCGGGTCGGCGGCGGCTTCGGCCGCCCCCCGTGCCGCTTCGGCGACCTCGTCGGGGGAGACCGCGTGGACGGACGCGAGGACGCGGCCCGTGGCCGGGTCGACGGTGTTGGCCGGGGCGCCCGCGCCGCGTCGCCACTCACCCGCGATGAGTGCTTCGTCGGCTGGGATGCGGAGCATGGAGGCCTCCTGGCGGAACGGGACGGGGCCGAACGGAACGCGACCGCAGGGGACTTGAGGGGCCCGGTGTGCGGCGGACGCCGAACGTTCTTCGGTAAGCGCTAGAAATCTAAGGGCTTAAATATCTGGAGCGCAAGACCCACCCGTCGACGAGCTTCGAGGATTTCCCCTGTGGAGACCCTTGACGTGCTCCGGTGTCGGGGCGGTACAACTTAAGCGCTTAGAAACTTTGCGCTTACTCGCTTCTTGGCTTGAGTTTCCCCAGACTCCGTGGCCGTCGCGTTCCCCCGCTCACCCCGCCCCCTCAGCAGCGGAGTTCCCGCATGACGATCGACGCATCCCCGGACCGCGCGGTCCGGGCCGCCATAGCCGCCCGCTTCGAACGGCTCCCTCTGTGCCGCTGGCACGTCACCGTCCGGCTCATCGTGGGCGCGGTCACCTTCTTCGAGGCCTTCGACCAGCTCCTGATCGCCTACGCCCTGCCCGGACTGCGCCAGGAATGGGACCTCAGCACCTCCGCGGCGACACTGCTCCTGACCGTCGGCTCCATCGGCATGCTGATCGGGGCGCTGCTCTCCGGGCGCCTCGCGGACCGGATCGGCCGGGTGAAGGTCATCGCCCTGTGCGTGGCGCTGTCCAGCGTCGCCAACCTCGCCCTGTCCGTCGCCACGTCGCCCGACGCCTTCATGGCCCTGCGGTTCGTCCAGGGCCTGGCGATCGGGGGAGAGGTGCCGGTGGCGGCGACGTTCATCGCCGAGATCACCCGCAGCCACCAGCGCGGCCGGTTCGTCCTCCTGTACGAGCTGGTGTTCCCGGCGGGGCTCACGGTGGGCGCCCTAGTCGCGGCCTGGGTGGTGCCGATCCTGGGCTGGCGCTGGATGTACGCCCTCGCCGCGCTGCCCGGGCTGCTCTGCATCCTCGTACAGCGCAAGGTGCCCGAGTCGCCGCGGTGGCTCGCGGATCACGGCAGGGCCGAGGAGGCGGGCGTGGTGATGGCCGGGATCGAGCGGGAGGTCGAGCGGATCACGGGGAAACCCCTGCCGCCCGTTCCCGCGGTGCCTTCAGCGGTGCCTTCACAGGCGTTGCCCGTTGCCGCTCCGGGGGAGGCCGCAACCGGTCTGCGCGGCCTGTTCGCCGGGCGCTACCGGCGGCGGACGCTGGTGATCGGCGTGCTCTGGTTCACCGGCTACTTCGTCAACTACGGGATCACGTCCTGGCTCCCGACGATCTACCAGAACCGGTACGACCTCACCCTCTCCGACGCGCTCCTCTATTCGACGGTCACGTCCTGTGCGGGGCTGCTCGGCTGCCTTGTCGCCGCGCTCACGGTCGACGGGCTCGGGCGGCGGAAGGTCATCGCGGGGTGCCTGGGGGGTGCGGCGCTGATGCTGGCGGCGCTTGCGGCCGTCGGCGCGGATACGCCGGTTCAGGTCCTCGTGTGGACCTCGCTGGCTGCGGTCTTCTTCTTCGGCTCCAACATCTGCCTGTACCTGTACACGCCGGAGCTCTTTCCCACGCGGATGCGGGCGCTGGGGAGCAGTGTGGGCGGAGCCATGAACCGGCTCGGGGTGATCCTCGGGCCCATCGTGGTGGGGGTCGTCTATGCGGGCGGGAACGTCTCCACGGTGTTCGTGATGCTGGGGGCGGTTGCGCTGGTGGGGTGTGTGGTGGCCGCGGTGGGGGCGGAGGAGACTGCCGGGCGGCGCTTGGAGGAGGTCTCGCCGTAGGCGCTTTCTCCCCAACCCCGCCCCTTCCCGAAAACCCGCTCGGCGCAGGGGCCTTGTACGTACCGTCATCACCGGCTCCGCCGAGTTCGTCCTCAAACGCCGG
>NZ_JBNNJZ010000100.1:0-20620 GCF_050270335.1 Streptomyces sp. NPDC059900 | reverse complement strand
GTGTTCCAGGACCCGTACACGTCGCTCAACCCGCGTATGACGGTCGGCGACATCATCGGGGAGCCCTTCGAGATCCACCCCGAGGTGGCTCCCAAGGGCTCGCGCCGCCAGAAGGTCCAGGACCTCCTGGACGTGGTGGGCCTGAACCCGGAGTACATCAACCGCTACCCGCACCAGTTCTCGGGCGGTCAGCGCCAGCGCATCGGCATCGCGCGTGGTCTGGCCCTGAACCCCGAGATCATCATCTGCGACGAGCCGGTCTCGGCGCTGGACGTCTCCGTCCAGGCCCAGGTGATCAACCTGATGGGGAAGCTCCAGGACGAGTTCAACCTCTCCTACCTCTTCATCGCGCACGACCTGTCGATCGTCCGGCACATCTCGGACCGCGTGGGCGTGATGTACCTCGGCAAGATGGCGGAGATCGGCTCGGACGAGCAGATCTACGAGCACCCGACGCACCCGTACACGCAGGCGCTCCTGTCCGCGGTGCCGGTGCCGGATCCCGAGGCGCGCGAGGGCCGCGAACGCATCATCCTCACCGGCGACGTCCCGTCCCCGGCGAACCCGCCCTCGGGCTGCCGCTTCCGCACCCGCTGCTGGAAGGCGGAGGCGAAGTGCGCGGAGGAAACCCCGCTGCTCGCGATCCCCCAGCGCTTCGCGGGCCAGGACACTCCGGCGGCACATGAGTCGGCGTGCCACTTCGCGGAGGAGAAGGACGTCGTGCACGCGGCGTGAACTCCGGCAGTAACTGACTTTCGCCCCGCCGAACCCGAGGTTCGACGGGGCGAAGTCTTTGCCTTGCCATGTCCCGGCAGGCCGATGTGCCGGTCGGCTCTTCGGAGAGTGCCCTGCGCTGGATAGCGCGCCGCGGGGAGGAGGAGCGTGCCGGTACCGCGTACTCCTTCGCGGTGGTCGGTGGTGACGACGTTCCGATGGGCAATGTCGCCGTGGGCGCGGTGAACCACGTGCACGCGACGGGCTGGGTGTCGTACTGGACGGTGCCTTCGGCGCGGGGGAGAGGTGTGGCGTCGTACGGGTGCGACGCGCTGGCGCGGTGGGCCTTCGGCGAGCTGGGGCTCTTCCGCCTAGAGCTGGGCCACCGGGTCAACAACCCGGCATCCTGCCGCGTGGCCCGGACCGCAGGCTTCGTACCGGAAGGCCTGCAACGCCAGAAGCTCGCGTACGAGGGGACGCGCTACGACGTGGAACTGCACGCACGGCTGGCCTCGGACCCGGGTCTTCTGTAGCGCCCGCGGTCCTTCTGGGCCCCGGAAAGCCCCCGTAAAGATGCGCGGCACCAGAGAGTGGGGTGTATTTGGGCATAAGTCTGACTTAGGCCTGAAAGGGAGGCACTCCATGCGTGGAGCCACGCACGCCAAGTGGGCCGCATGCGCGGTGACGGTCGCCCTCGCGGCCACGGCCTGCGGCGGAGGCGGCGACAGCGGCGGTGGTGGCGACGGCTCCGGGATCGTGGGCTCCTCCTGGGGGGATCCGCAGAACCCGCTGGAGCCCGCCAACACCAATGAGGTGCAGGGCGGCAAGGTGCTCGACATGATCTTCCGGGGTCTCATGCGGTACGACCCGAAGACCGGCGAGGCCAAGAACATGATCGCCGAAAAGATCGACACCAAGGACTCGCAGAACTTCACCGTCAAGATCAAGGACGGCTGGAAGTTCAGCAACGGCGAGAAGGTCACCGCCAAGTCCTTCGTCGACGCCTGGAATTACGGCGCCCATCTGAAGAACAACCAGAAGAACGCCTACTTCTTCGGGTATATCGAGGGGTACGAGGACGTCCACCCGGAGAAGGGTGACGCCAAGGCCGACAAGCTCTCCGGGCTCAAGGTCGTCGACGACACCAGCTTCACCGTAAAGCTCACGCAGAAGTTCTCCACCTGGCCCAAGACCCTCGGCTATCCCGCCTTCGCGCCGCTCCCCAAGGCCTTCTACGACGACCACGACGCATGGCTCGCCAAGCCCGTCGGAAACGGTCCGTACACCGTGGACTCGTACGACAAGGGTTCCAAGATGTCCCTGCGCAAGTGGGACGGCTACAAGGGGGACGACAAGGCGAAGAACGGCGGTGTGGATCTCAAGGTCTACACCGACAACAACACCGCCTACACGGATCTGATGGCGGGCAATCTCGATCTCGTCGACGATGTTCCGGCGTCCCAGCTCAAGAACGCCAAGAGCGATCTGGGTGACCGCTACATCAACACCCCCGCGGGGATCATCCAGACCCTCGCCTTCCCGTTCTACGACAGCAAGTGGTCCAAGGACGGGATGGAGAAGGTCCGGCAGGGGCTTTCGATGGCGATCAATCGAGAGCAGATCACCGAGACCATCTTCCAGAAGACCCGCACCCCGGCCACCGACTGGACGTCCCCCGTCCTCGGCGAGGCCGGCGGCTACAAGTCCGGGCTCTGCGGCGACCCCTGCAAGTACGACGCGGC
Source organism: Streptomyces sp. NPDC059900 (assembly GCF_050270335.1). Lineage (NCBI taxonomy): Bacteria > Bacillati > Actinomycetota > Actinomycetes > Kitasatosporales > Streptomycetaceae > Streptomyces > Streptomyces sp. NPDC059900. The sequence goes on along the minus strand of NZ_JBNNJZ010000100.1, from coordinate 18,164 downwards.
CAAGGCGAAGAAGATGGTCGCGGACGGCGGCGGCATCCCCGGCGGCACCCTGAAGATCACGTACAACGCGGACACCGGCTCGCACAAGGAATGGGTCGACGCCGTCTGCAATTCCATCAACAAGGCCCTCGGGAACGACAAGGCCTGTGTCGCGAGCCCCATCGGCACCTTCGCCGACTTCCGCAGCAAGGCCTCCCAGCAGAAGCTGGACGGCGCCTGGCGCGCGGGCTGGCAGATGGACTATCCGCTGATCCAGAACTTCATGCAGCCGCTGTACTACACGGACGCCCCGTCCAATGACGGCAAGTGGTCCGACAAGGAATTCGACGGACTCGTCGACAAGGCCAACTCCGAGACCGACACCGGGAAGGCCGTATCCACCTTCCAGGACGCCGAGAAGGTCCTCGCCGACCAGATGCCGGTCATTCCGCTCTGGTACCAGAACGGCAGCGCCGGCTATTCGGACAAGGTCTCCGACGTGGCGCTGAATCAGTTCAGCGTCCCGGTCTACAACGAGATCAAGGTCAGCTGAGGCCCAGGGAGCGGTCGTCCGGCGAGCGCGCATGCGCGCCGGACGGTCGCTTCCGCTACTTCCGGAGCCCTCATGGGACGTTATGTGATCCGGCGCCTGCTGCAGATGATCCCGGTCTTCTTCGGCGCCACACTGCTGATCTTCCTGATGGTGAACGTGATGGGCGACCCCATCGCGGGCCTGTGCGGGGACCGCAAGTGCGATCCCGCGACGGCCACCCAGCTGAAGAAGGAATTCGGCCTCGATAAGCCCGTGTGGCAGCAGTACGCGACCTATATGGGCAATGTCTTCACCGGCGACTTCGGGACCGCGTTCAACGGCCAGAAGGTCACCGAGCTGATGTCGACGGCATTCCCGCTCACGATCCGCCTGACCCTCGTCGCGATCGTCTTCGAGATCGTCATCGGGATCTCGCTGGGCGTGGTCACGGGGCTGCGGCGCGGGCGGCCCATCGATACCGTCGTCCTGCTCCTGACGCTCGTCGTCATCGCCATCCCCACCTTCGTCACCGGCCTGCTGCTGCAATTGCTGCTCGGCGTCGAATGGGGCGTGATCAAACCCTCCGTCTCCTCGGAGGCGCCGGTCAACGAACTCATCGTGCCGGGACTCGTCCTCGCCTCGGTGTCCCTGGCCTACGTCACCCGGCTCACCCGGACCTCCATCGCCGAGAACCGCCGTGCGGACTACGTCCGTACGGCCATCGCGAAGGGCCTGCCGAGGCGCCGCGTCATCACCCGGCACCTGCTGCGCAATTCACTCATCCCGGTGGTCACCTTCATCGGCACGGACATCGGCGCCTTGATGGGCGGCGCCATCGTCACCGAGCGGATCTTCAACATCCACGGCGTCGGCTTCCAGCTCTACCAGGGGATTCTCCGCCAGAGCACGCAGACCGTCGTCGGCTTCGTGACCGTCCTCGTCCTGGTCTTCCTGGTGGCCAACCTGATCGTCGACCTCCTGTACGCCGTACTCGACCCGAGGATCCGCTATGCCTGACCCCCGAGAGCCGGACGGACCGGACGGAGCCATCGCCCCGACCGGTGCCGGGGGCGCGATGGACCTCGCGGCGACCGAGGGGTCGACGCTCGACAAGGTCCCCGGCGGCCCCGAAGGCACCGGACCCTCGACCCCGGCCCGCAGCCTCTGGTCCGACGCCTGGCGCGAGCTGAGGCGGAACCCGATCTTCATCATCTCGGGCCTCATCATCGCCTTCCTCGTCGTCATCTCGATCTGGCCGTCCCTGATCGCTTCCGGCAACCCGCTCAGCTGCGACCTCGCCAACGCCCAGAAGAGCTCCACGGCAGGCCACCCCTTCGGCTTCGACGGACAGGGCTGCGACGTCTACACCAGGACCGTGTACGGGGCCCGCGCCTCGGTCACCGTCGGCGTCTGCGCCACGCTCGGCGTCGCGATCCTGGGCAGCGTGCTCGGCGGGCTCGCGGGGTTCTTCGGCGGGTTCTGGGACGCGATCCTCTCCCGGATCACCGACGTCTTCTTCGCCATCCCCGTCGTACTCGGGGGCCTGGTGCTCCTCTCGGTCGTCACCAGCAACACCGTGTGGCCGGTGATCGGCTTCATGGTGCTGCTCGGCTGGCCGCAGCTCTCGCGCATCGCCCGCGGCTCCGTGATCACCGCCAAGCAGAACGACTACGTGCAGGCGGCGCGGGCGCTCGGCGCATCCAACTCGCGGATGCTCCTGCGGCACATCGCGCCGAACGCGATCGCACCGGTGATCGTGGTCGCCACCATCGCGCTCGGCACGTACATCGCCCTGGAGGCGACCCTCTCGTACCTGGGAGTCGGTCTGAAGCCGCCGACGGTGAGCTGGGGCATCGACATCTCGGCCGCCTCCCAGTACATCCGCAACGCCCCGCACATGCTGCTCTGGCCCGCCGGAGCGCTTGCGATCACCGTGCTCGCGTTCATCATGCTCGGCGACGCGGTGCGCGACGCCCTCGACCCCAAGCTGAGGTAGACGCCCATGGCAACCGTGGCATCCGAGGCGCCCGCATCCGGTTCGCCCGGCACATCCAAGCTGCTCGAAGTGCGTGACCTGCACGTGGAGTTCCGGACCAGGGACGGCGTCGCCAAGGCCGTCAACGGCGTCGACTACAGCGTCGCCGAGGGCGAGACGCTCGCGGTGCTCGGCGAATCAGGCTCCGGCAAGTCCGTGACCGCGCAGGCCATCATGGGCATCCTCGACATGCCGCCAGGCAAGATCACCGGCGGCGAGATCCTCTTCAAGGGCCAGGACCTCCTGAAGCTCAAGGCGGAGGAGCGGCGCAAGACGCGCGGCGCCGGCATGGCGATGATCTTCCAGGACGCCCTGTCGTCGCTGAACCCGGTGCTCAGCGTCGGCCAGCAACTCGGCGAGATGTACGTCGTCCACCAGGGGATGTCCCGCCAGGACGCCAGGGCCAAGGCCGTCGAGCTGATGGACCGGGTACGCATCCCGGCAGCGAAGGAACGGGTCGGGCAGTACCCGCACCAGTTCAGCGGCGGCATGCGCCAGCGCATCATGATCGCCATGGCGATGGCCCTTGAGCCCTCGCTGATCATCGCCGACGAACCGACCACCGCCCTGGACGTGACCGTCCAGGCCCAGGTGATGGACCTCCTCGCCGAACTCCAGCGCGAGCTCAACATGGGCCTGATCCTCATCACCCACGACCTGGGAGTCGTGGCGGACGTCGCCGACAACATCGCCGTCATGTACGCGGGCCGCATCGTCGAGAAGGCCCCCGTCCACGAGATCTACCGGGCCCCCGCGCACCCGTACACGCGCGGCCTCCTGGAGTCGATCCCCCGGCTCGACCAGAAGGGCCAGGAGCTCTACGCGATCAAGGGCCTGCCGCCCAACCTCATGCACATCCCGCCGGGCTGCGCCTTCAACCCCCGCTGCCCGATGGCCAGGGACGTCTGCAGGACCGACGTGCCGCCGCTCTACGAAGTGGCTTACGAGGGCCTGGCCGCCGACCGCCGGAGCGCCTGCCACTTCTGGAAGGAGACGCTCGATGCCTCATGGTGAGCACATCAGCAAGAAGCAGCTGGAGGACGAGGGCGAGACCGCACGGCAGCTGATGGACAAGGCGCGGGCGGAGCACGAGTTCGCCGCGCACGGCTCGGCGAGCGGCCGTGAGCCGATCCTCCAGGTGCGGGGCCTGGTCAAGCACTACCCGCTCACCCGGGGGATCGTCATCCGCAAGCAGGTCGGCGCGGTCAAGGCCGTCGACGGCGTCGACTTCGACCTCGGGCAGGGCGAGACGCTCGGCATCGTGGGGGAGTCCGGCTGCGGCAAGTCGACGGTCGCGAAGATGCTGGTGAATCTGGAGCGGCCCTCGGCGGGCGAGATCCGCTACAAGGGCGAGGACATCAGCAAGCTGTCCGGGCGCGCTCTGAAGGCCGTGCGCCGCAACATCCAGATGGTCTTCCAGGACCCGTACACCTCGCTGAATCCCCGTATGACGGTCGGCGACATCATCGGGGAGCCCTACGAGATCCATCCGGAGGTCGCGCCGAAGGGGTCGCGGCGGCAGCGGGTGCAGGAGCTGCTCGACGTGGTCGGGCTCAACCCCGAGTACATCAACCGCTATCCGCACCAGTTCTCCGGCGGCCAGCGGCAGCGGATCGGGATCGCGCGGGGGCTCGCGCTGCGGCCGGAGATCATCGTGGCGGACGAGCCGGTGTCGGCGCTCGACGTCTCGGTGCAGGCGCAGGTCGTGAATCTCCTGGACCGGTTGCAGAACGAGTTCGATCTGTCGTACGTGTTCATCGCGCACGACCTGTCGATCGTGCGGCACATCTCCGACCGGGTGGGTGTGATGTACCTGGGGCGGATCGTCGAGATCGGCTCCGACGAGGAGATCTACGAGCATCCGACGCATCCCTATACGCAGGCGCTGCTCTCGGCTGTGCCGGTGCCGGATCCCGCTGCGCGGGAGCAGCGGGAGCGGATCATCCTGAGCGGGGACGTCCCCTCGCCCGCCAACCCGCCGTCGGGGTGCCGCTTTCGCACGCGGTGCTGGAAGGCGCAGGAGCGGTGCGCCCTGGAGGTGCCGGCCCTGGCCGTTCCCGCGGAGTTCCGCGGGGTCGCCGGGCCTGCGGCGCATGACTCGGCGTGCCACTTCGCGGAGGAGAAGCAGGTGGTTCCGTAGGGGCGGTCCCTGCGGGGCTTTCCCCGATCCCGCCCCTTCCCGAAACTGGGGCTCCGCCCCAGACCCCGACAAGATGGCCTCAAACTCCCCCAAGCTCTTAATGAGCAGGGGGGACCCCCATCCGGGCTGGAATAGCCCGTCCGGCGTTTGAGGACGAACTCGGCGAAGCCGGTGATGACGTCCACCAAGGCCCCCGCGCCGAGCGGGTTTTCGGGAAGGGGTGGGGTTGGGGAATGAGCCTGTTCGTGGCTTAACACGCGGGCAACTGCCCCGTCGCCCCCGCGATATATGCGCCCCGCACGCTGAAGAACGTACGGCCGTGCGGGTGCCGTAGACCGGCCGGGGTTCGCCATGTCGCCCCGGCCGGTTGCCGTGCCTACGGCAGGTTCAGCGACCGCTTCAGGAAGTCGACCTGGAGCAGCAGCAGGTTCTCCGCCACCTGCTCCTGCGGAGTCATGTGCGTGACCCCGGACAGCGGCAGAACCTCGTGCGGCCGCCCCGCGGCAAGCAGCGCCGAGGAGAGCCGCAGCGCGTGCGCCACCACCACGTTGTCGTCCGCGAGGCCGTGCACGATCATCAGGGGACGGTGCGGCACCTCGGGCGAGACCAGGCCCTCCTCGGTGACGAGGGAGCTGAGCGCGTACGGCGCCGGGTCTTCGCCGGGATGACCCAGGTACCGCTCCGTGTAGTGCGTGTCGTACAGCCGCCAGTCCGTCACCGGCGCCCCCGCCACCCCCGCGTGGAACACGTCGGGACGGCGCAGGACCGCGAGCCCGGCGAGGTAACCGCCGTAGGACCAGCCCCGGATGGCGACCCGGCCGAGGTCCAGGGGGAAGGACGCGGCCAGGCCCTGGAGCGCGTCCACCTGGTCGTCCAGGGTGAGCGTGAAGTCCCGCCGGATCTCCTTCTCCCAGGCGGGCGAGCGACCCGGAGTGCCCCGGCCGTCCGCGACGATCACCGCGAAGCCCTGGTCGGCGAACCACTGGGACGTGAGGTACGGATTGTGGGCGGCGACGACCCGCTGGCCGTGCGGACCGCCGTACGGATCGAGGAGCACCGGCAGCGGTCCCGAGCCCTCCTCGTAGTCCGTGGGGAGCAACACGGCGCACGGGATCTTGCGTGCGCCCCCCTCGGTGAGAGTCACGCGCGGGGTGAGCCCCGGATGCTGTGCGTGTGAGGCGACCGTGGCCACCTGCTTGCCGTCGCGCAGCACCTGGACCCGGGCGCCCGGCCGGTCGAGGGTGGCCGACACGAGGACCGTGAGGCCGCCCGCACGCACCGCCGAGTGCACGCCGGGCTCGGACGAGACGCGCTCGACGCCCAGTTCGTTGACCCGGTAGACGTGCACCTCTCCGGTCTCGGGGGCCGCCGCGGCCTCACCCGCGGACGCCGAGATCAGGACATCCTCGTCCGCCACGTCCAGCACGGCGCGGACGTGCAACTGGGGCCCGGTCAGCGGGCGCTCGCCCACCGCCAGCACCCGCGCGCCGCCCTCGTCGACGATCCGCACGAGGCGGCCGCTGGGGGACCAGGAGGGGGCGCCGGGGAAAAGTTCCAGCCACTGCGGATCTTCTTCCGCGTGCACCATCCGGGTCGAACCGTCGTCCGGGTCGACCGCCAGATAGAGCTGGCTGAGCTGGTCCCTGGACTGGACGAGGAGCAGCGGCGCCCCGGCCGACGACCAGTGCACCCGGGCCAGGTACGGATAGCGGGCGCGGTCCCACATCACCTCGGTGCGCGCGCCGTCCAGGGCCACGACGAAGAGGCGTACGTCCGCGTTGGCGGTGCCCGCCGCCGGGTACGCGACCCGCGCGGGCTCCGTCTCCGGGTGCGCGGGATCGGCGATCCACCAGCGCCGCACCGGGGCGTCGTCGGCGCGCGCGACCAGGAGGCGGTCGGATGCGGGCGACCACCAGAAGCCGCGCGAACGCGCCATCTCCTCGGCGGCGATGAACTCCGCGAGGCCGTACGTCACGGTCGCCTTCTCGGCGGAGTCCGGCTCCGGCGCCGCGAGCGCCCGGTCACCGTCGCCGTCGGCGCCCGTCACGCGCAGGGCGCCCCCGGCGACGTACGCGATGTGGCGGCCGTCGGGGGAGGGGCGCGGGTCGATCACCGGGGCGGGTGCGGGCAGTTCGCGTGCCGTGCCCGCGCGCAGCTCCGCGGCGAAGAGCCGCCCGGAGAGAGTGAAGGCGGCGAGTTCCACCGCCGCGTCCGTGGCGTAGCCCACAATTCCCGCGCCGCCCTCGCGGCTGCGCTCGCGGCGGGCGCGTTCCGCGGCAGAGAGGCGCTCGGCGGCGCCCTTCAGGAGCGCTTGGGGATCGGCCGCGACACGCTCGACCGCGCCGTCCTCCAGGTCCAGGACCCAGAGTTGGTTCGCCCGGTCGGTGCCGGACGACGAGCGCAGGAAGGCGACGCGCGACCCGTCCGGCGCCACCGTGAACGCGCGGGGCGCACCGAGAGTGAAGCGTTGCGTGCGGGCGTGCAGACGAGGGAAGGAGAGCCGCTGCGTCTGACTCTCGGTGTGCTCCGCGGAGGCGGGCGTCTCGGTGGTCATCCTCCGAGCCTATGGGGCATGCGCCCCCTTGTGCTGCCGTGCTCCGAGTCATGCGGACCCACGGATAGTTATGATCCGTAGCGCTTAGTGGGTATGTACCTGCTGGGCATCCGCACTGGTGCAGGGTCTGGGACTTGGAGGTGAGCCGCCGTGGCACTCTCGATTTCGGTGGTGGTGCTGCTGGCGATCATTGTCTTCTTGCTGGTCAAGAAGTCAGGGTTGAAGGCGGGCCACATGATCGTCTGTGTCCTCCTGGGGTTCTATCTGGCGAGTTCCTCCATCGCCCCGACGATCAACGAGCTGACGACGAACGTGGCGGGGATGATCGGCGACATCAAGTTCTGACCGGCGTGCGGGGTGCTCGTAGGGTGGTCCCATGACGGAACTGCCCGCCCGGCGTCTGCTGCTCGTGCACGCGCACCCCGACGACGAGTCGATCAACAATGGCGCGACGATGGCCAAGTACGCGGCCGACGGCGCCCATGTCACGCTGGTGACCTGCACGCTCGGCGAGGAGGGCGAGGTCATCCCGCCCGAGCTCGCCCATCTCGCTCCCGACCGCGAGGACGTGCTCGGTCCGCAGCGGATCGGCGAGCTGGCCGCCGCGATGAAGGAGCTGGGGGTCACCGACCACCGCTTCCTCGGCGGCACCGGGCGCTACCGCGACTCCGGGATGATGGGCATCGAGCAGAATCACCGGCCCGGCGCCTTCTGGTCCGCCGATCTCGACGCCGCCGCCGCGCACCTCGTCGAGGTGATCCGCGAGGTGCGTCCGCAGGTGCTCGTGACGTACGACCCCGACGGCGGGTACGGCCACCCCGACCACATCCAGGCCCACCGGGTCGCGATGCGCGCCGCGGATCTCGCGGCCGAGGGCGCCTTCCGCACGGATCTCGGCGAACCGCACACCATCGGCAAGGTCTACTGGAACCGCGCGCCGCGTTCCGTCGTCGAAGAGCGGTTCCGGTGGATGGAGGGTGCCCTCGGGCACACGACGTTCACGACCCCCGGCGTGCCCGCGGACGTGCCCGGCGTGACGGACGACGAGCGGATCACGGCGGAGATCGACGGGACGGCCTTCGCGCGGGCGAAGGCGGCGGCGATGCGCGCGCACGCCACGCAGATCGAGGTGCAGGGTCCGCTCTTCGTCCTGTCGAACGGGCTCGCGCAGCCGATCTTCGATGTGGAGTACTACGAGTTGGTGCGAGGGAAAGCCGGTGCGATGGACGGCGAGCGTGAGACGGACCTGTTCGCGGGGCTCGAAGACGCGGGGCGCGGAGGGGTGACGGCGCTGTGAGTACTCGTTCGCGTGCGTCATCGGCTTCCGGGCCCTCTGGTCGTCCCTCCGGACGGCCCTCCGGCTCGTCGTCCGCTGCCGCCCCGCCCGGCGGCAGCGCGCTGGCCCAGCCGCTCAATTTCGGCCGACTTGCCGCTTATGCGGGGCTTTTCGTGCTCGGCGGGATCGTCGGCACGGCGGGCGCGCTCGTCCAAGGGGGCTGGTTCCCCGGCGGGTTGCTGCTCGCGCTGCTCGGGGCCGCCGGGCTCTTCTACGGAGGGGCGCGTGCGATCGGCACCAGAGCGGGGGCGGTCGCGCCGGCGGCGGGCTGGCTCGTCGCCGTCATGCTGCTCACGGCCAGCCGGCCCGAGGGGGACTTCCTCTTCGGTGCGGGGCTCGGTTCGTATGCCTTCCTGCTCGGCGGGATGGCGGTAGCTGTGATGTGTGCCACCCTCGGGCAGCGGCCGCAACCAGGCGGGCCCGCCGCCCGACTTGGCAAGTGACGTACCACTTCAGCCCGTGCCCCGCACGGGATTGAAGGCGGTCACAGGATGAGTGCCGACGGCGGCCAGTATGGTGGTGCGCGCCGCCGAGCCTCCCCCAGCCTCTTCGGTCGGGGGGACCCCCACCGCGCGGGGAGCACAAGCGGCGGAGCCAACCGGGAGAACCTGCCTTGAGTCGTGAAACTGACAGTTCGTCCTCCGGGCCCCAGGGGCGCGGTGGAGCCGCATACCCCTCGGGGACGCCACCGTACGGCTCCCCGGCGCAGGACGGCGCCTCGGACGGCGCGCAGCGGCAGGCCGCCGACGAGCGGCCCGACGAGCCGAAGACCGAGACCACGCTGACCACGCGCATCCGGATCAACATCCCCGGATCGCGGCCCATTCCGCCGGTCGTCATGCGCACGCCCGTCGCGGAGAGCGACCTGAACGCGCGTCCGCAGGACGCGGGCCGCGGCGCGGACGCAGCCGACGCCGGGGACGGCGCGGGGCGTCCGGGGTCCGCGAACGGCGCGGGCGGCAGCACCAACGGCGCGGGCGGCCCCGGTTCCGCCGGGATGTCCGCGCCGGGCTCAGTGCCCGGGCCTCCCGGCGGCGGGCCGTCGCCCGCCTCTGCTCCTTCCCCCGCTCCGGCGGAGGAGAAGACGAGCGACTGGTTCGCGCCGCGCAAGAGCCCCACGAGCACGAACGGCGGCAACGGCGGCAACGGCGCGAGCGGCGCCGCCGGTTCGGGAGCAGGCGGCTCCGGTTCGGGGTCGGGAAGCTCCGGCACCGGTTCCTTCGACGTGTCGGGCGCCGTGGCCTCGGGCCCCCTCGGCACGGGCGCGCCGCAGGGCGGCGACCCCCAGCGCGGGGACCTGCCGTACTTCTCCGGAAGCGCGGGAGGCGCGGGAGGCGACGGCGGCCGGGGTCCTTCGGGCCCGACCAGCGGACCGGCGACCGGTGACGGACCGATGGCACCGAACCCGGCGGCACCGCCCCGCACGCCCGACCCCTCCGACCCGGCGAACCAGGCCAACCCTGCGGGCCGGGCGAACCCGATGGCTCCGCCGACCCCGGGCGGTCCGGGCAACCCGGGCGGGCCCGGAAACCAGGGCGGCCCCGGCAGCCCCGGCCGGCGCCCCGGCCCCGCCAACCCGGCAAACCCCGGAGCCCGTTCGGGCCAGGGAGCAGGCACCGGCGCCCCCGTCATGGGCGACGACACCGCCATCCTCACGCCGCAGAAGCCCGGCCCGGTGCACGGCGGCCCCGGCTCCATCCCCGGCGGCCCGAGCGCGCCCACGCCCGGCACGAACGTCTCCGGTGACACCCTGACCAGCGGCATCCCCGTCGTGCCGCCCACCCAGAACTCACCGTTCGCCGCGGGCCCGCAAGGCGAAGGACCGGTTCCGCACACGCCGCCGAAGCTGCCCGAGCCGGTGCAGCCGAACGTGCCCGTCGCCTCGGCCCCGGCCAAGAAGAAGGGGCGCAACAAGCTCGTTCTGGTGGCCGTCGCCGTGGTCGTCGTGGCCTGCGGGGCCTATGGCGCCGGTCTCTTGATGAACCACGCCGACGTGCCGAAGGGCACCACCGCACTCGGCGTCGACATCGGCGGCGGCACGCGCGACGAGGCCGTCAAGAAGCTCGACGCGGAGCTCGGCGAGCGGGTCACCAAGGACCTGAAGCTGTCGGTCGACGGCGAGACCATCACGCTCAAGCCGGAGCAGGCGGGCCTGACCCTGGACAGCCAGGCGACCGTCCGCGAGGCGGCGGGCAGCGACTACAACCCCGTGTCGGTGATCGGATCGCTCTTCGGCGGCGCCCGCGTCGCCGAGCCGGTGATGCCGGTGGACGAGGAGAAGCTGGCGGCCGCCCTGGAGCGCGCCGCGGGCGGCTCCGGTTCGGCCAGGGAGGGCTCGGTCAAGTTCGTGCCCGGCAAGGCCGTCGCCGTGTACGGCAAGGCGGGCAAGGGCATCGACGTCGCCGCGTCCACCAAGGCCGTCTCGGATGCGTACAAGAAGCAGGTCGAGACCGGCAGCGCGGGCACCGTCGACGTGCCCGTCACGACCCGCAAGCCGACCGTCGCGAACGCCGAGGTCGACAAGTTCATGACGCGCTTCGCGAAGCCCGCCATGTCCGCCAACGTCACGATCAAGGCGGGTAACGCGTCGATCCCGTTCGGCCCGGCGAAGTCGCTGCCGAAGGTGCTCGAGACACAGGTGCTCAAGAACGGCACGCTCCAGCCGCACTACAACCTCGTGGAGCTCAAGAAGCTCTACGGCAACGTCTTCGACGGCGTCCTGATCCAGCGCGGCAACGGCGACAAGACGCCCGTCCAGCCGACGGACGTGGCCGCCGCGATGAACAAGGCGCTGCTCGGCAAGACGCCGGCCGAGCGGGTCGGCGTGATCGAGACCAACGCCAGCTGATTCCGGTACGCGCGGAAAGACGGAGGCCGGACGGTTCGCGACACGAACCGTCCGGCCTTTGCACGGCCTGACCGCACGGCCTGACTGCACGGCCTGACTGCACGGCATGACATCTGTCATCCCGGACCCGGCACACACGACACTGCCGCCGCAGCCCCGCCCCCGGCGACGATGGGCGCATGACGACGACCGCAGCACCGCCCGTCACCGCGGTGAGCTTCGAGAAGGTGACCAAGAGCTACGGGGACGTCCGCGCGGTGGACGCCCTCACGCTCGAACTCCACCCCGGCGAGACCGTCGCGCTCCTCGGCCCGAACGGCGCGGGCAAGTCGTCCGCGCTCGACCTGCTCCTGGGCCTGCGCAACCCGGACAGCGGCACCGTGCGGGTCTTCGGCACGAGTCCGCGCGAGGCGATCACCGCGGGCCGCGTCGGCGCGATGCTGCAGAGCGGCGGTCTGATGGCGGAGGTCACCGTCCGCGAACTGGTGCGGCTCGCCTGCGATCTGCACCCCCGGCCCTACCGCGCGGACGACGTGCTGGCCGCCGCGGGCCTCACCCAGCTCGCCGACCGCAAGGTCGACAAGCTCTCCGGCGGCCAGGAACAGCGCGTCCGCTTCGCACTCGCGACCGCCGGAGCAAATGACCTGATCGTCCTGGACGAGCCGACCACCGGCATGGACGTCACCGTGCGCCAGGCCTTCTGGGCGACCATGCGCGAGCAGGCGGAGCAGGGCCGCACCGTCCTGTTCGCCACGCACTACCTGGAGGAGGCCGACGCGATCGCGGACCGGGTCCTCGTCCTGCACCGCGGCCGCCTCCTCGCGGACGGCACGGCCGCCGAGATCAAGGCGAAGGCGGGGGCGCGGAAGGTCTCGTTCGACCTCGGGGAGCTGGACGAGGGGCTCGGCGAGAAGCTCCGCGCGCTGCCCTTCCTCACCGCCGTGGACGTGTCGGGCCGCACCGTACGGCTCCAGTCGACGGACGCCGACGCCACCGTGCACGCGCTGTACGGGCTCGGTCTTTACCCCCGCAACCTCGAAGTCGCGGGGCTCGGCCTGGAGCAGGCCTTCGTGGCGATCACCGCGGCCGAAGAGGCCGGGAAGGAGGCGGGGACATGCTGATCAAGCTGGAAATCATCCGCGCCCTGCGCAACAAGAAGTTCCTGTTCTTCTCGGTGATCTATCCGTCGATGCTCTTCCTGATCATCGCGGGCGGCCAGGACAGCACGGACATGGTCGGCGACACGGGGCTCGCGCTGCCCGCGTTCTTCATGGTGTCGATGGCGTCGTTCGGCGCCCTCACCGCCGTCCTCATGGGCAACAGCGAGCGCATCGCCAAGGAGCGCGAGAGCGGCTGGGTCCGGCAGCTGCGCCTCACGAGCCTGCCGGGGCGCGGCTACGTCATCGCCAAGACCGCCAGCGCCGCCGTGGTCAGCCTGCCCTCGATCGTCGTGGTGTTCGTGGTCGCCGCCGCCGTCAAGGACGTACGCCTGGATGCCTGGCAGTGGCTGGCCCTGACCGGCGCGATCTGGGCGGGCAGCCTGTGCTTCGCCGCGCTCGGCGTGGCCATCGGCTATCTCGCGACCGGCGACGCCGTCCGCCCGATCACGATGATCGTGTACTTCGGGCTCTCCGTGCTCGGCGGCCTGTGGATGCCCACGGCCACCTTCCCCGACTGGCTGAGCTCCGTCGCCACCTGGCTGCCCACCCATGCGTACGCTGCCCTCGGACAGGCCATCGAACTGGGCGACGCCCCGCACGCCAAGGACATCGCGCTCCTCGTCGGGTACTTCGTCCTCTTCGCGGGCGGCGCCGCATGGCTGTACCGGAAGGACACATCGAAGGCGTGAACGACACCGACCGTGCCGAGCCCGGCCACCCCCTGAAGAGCTTCGGCCGTCCGGTGGCGGACCGCCGCCAGCTGCTCACCAAGTCGCTGTGGATCGGGATCTGGCTGGTCTTCCTGGCCAGTCCGGTGCAGGACCTGCTGGGAGCGGGCCACGGCGGCGCGGCCACGGTGTTCGGCTGGCTGGGCCTCGCGGCCTTCGTGTTCTGCTATCTGACCCTGGTATTCCGCTACACCTCCAAGGTGTTCGACTGGCGTGTGGTGCACGTGTCGTTCGGGGCGCTGCTCGCCCTCGCCGTCGCCCTCTCGCTCGCCTTCGGCACGCCCTGGCTCGGGCTCTTCGTGTACGTGGCGGTGTCCGCGGGGGCCGTGCTGCCGCTGCGGCAGGCGGCGTGGGCCATCCCGGCCGTCACCGGCGTGATGATCCTGATCGGCCTGCGCACCGACAGCGTCGCGGACCTGCTCGGCAGCCTCGCCGTCCTGACCGTCCTGGTCGGCTTCGCGATGACCGGGGTGCGCGAGCTGGTCCGTACGACGATCCAGCTGCGCCAGGCCAGGGCCACCGTCGCGCAACTGGCAGCCAACGAGGAGCGGTTGCGGCTCGCCCGCGATCTGCACGATCTCCTCGGCCACTCGCTCTCCCTGATCACGCTGAAGAGCGAGCTCGCGGGACGGATGCTCCCGGCCCACCCCGACAAGGCCGCACAGCAGGTCGCGGACATCGAACAGGTCAGCCGCCAGGCCCTGGTGGACGTGCGCGAGGCGGTCTCCGGCTACCGCAGGCGCACGCTGGCCGGGGAGCTCGCGGGTGCCCGCACGGCGCTCACCGCCGCCGGTGTCGAGGCCGACGTACCGCTCGATGCGCCCGTGGTGCTGCCCGGCGAGGAGGGCGAGACGGCGCTTGCCTGGGCGCTGCGCGAGGCGGTGACCAACGTCGTGCGGCACAGCGGTGCGCGCCGCTGCACGGTGGCGTTCACGTCACGGCACACCCTGGACGGCCCGGTGGTCGAGCTGTCGGTGGAGGACGACGGCAGGGGCGGCTCCGCCACCGCCCCCGGGAACGGTCTGACGGGCCTGACCGAGCGCGTGGAGGCGGTGGGCGGCGTCCTGGACGTGGGGCCCGGCGTCCGGCGCGGCTTCAGGCTGACGGCGCGGGTGCCGCTGGGCAAGGGCGGGGGCGGGAGCGAGGGCAGCGGCGGGAGCGGGGGCAGGAGTGAGGGTGAGAGCGAAGGCAAGGGCGGGGGCGCGGACGACGGGAGCAGCGAAACCGCTCCGGGATCTTCGGCTCTAGGATCCTCCGCATGAGTACGAACAGTGCGGACGCCCCCGTCAGAGTGCTCCTCGCCGAGGACCAGTCGATGGTCCGCGAGGCCCTCGCGGCGCTGCTCGGCCTGGAGCCGGACATCGAGGTGGTCGCCCAGGTGGCCCGCGGCGACGAGGTCGTCGCGGCGGCGCGCGAGCACGCGGTGGACGTGGCGCTGCTCGACATCGAGATGCCCGGCCTCACGGGCATCGAGGCGGCGGCCGGACTCCACGCGGAGTTTCCGGAGCTGAAGATCGTCGTCCTGACCACCTTCGGCCGCCCCGGCTATCTCCGCAGCGCCATGGAGGCCGGCGCCGACGCCTTCCTGGTCAAGGACGCGCCCGCGGCCCAGCTCGCCGAGGCGGTCCGCAAGGTCCTCGCGGGGGAGCGGGTCATCGACCCCACGCTCGCGGCGGCGGCACTGGCCGGCGGCGCGAACCCGCTGACCGACCGTGAACGCGAGGTCCTGCGCGCGGCGGCCGACGGCGCCACCAACGCCGAACTGGCCACCGCCCTGCACCTCTCCGCGGGCACGGTCCGCAACTACCTCTCGACGGCGATCCAGAAACTGGCCGTCCGCAACCGCGCCGAAGCGGTCAACGTCGCCCGCGACAAGGGCTGGCTCTGAAAACCGCGCCCGCCACGGCCCTCTGAAGACCGCGCCCGCCACGACCCTCTGAACCGCGCCCGCCACGACCTCAGTTCAGCATCGCCCGCGCACCGTGCGCCTCCTGGCGCAGCAGCACCGCCGCCGCCTCGTCGGTGGCGGCCAGGGCGTCGGCGTACGTCTCGATCTCCACGGCACCGGCGAGGAAGTCGCCCCGCCGGACGAGGAGCTGGGCGCGGTCGTAGTGCAGCCGGTCGGAGTGCGCGGGCAGCAGCAGGGAGAGTTCGACCGCCCAGAGTGCGACGTCCGAGCGCTCGGGGCGGGTCGCGGCCCAGGCGCGGATGTTGTTGAGGATGCGCAGCACGATGTCGAGGGGGCTTGCGGGGTTCAGCATCGACGGCGCGAGCGGGGCGCCGGTGGCCCCCGCCACCATCAGCTCCGCGTCCGCACGGGACAGCACCTGCCCGCCCGCGAAGGGGTTGGCGAGCACCTGCTCGTCACGGGTGCCGAAGCCGACCACGAAGTGGCCGGGCAGGGCCACCCCGTGGACGGGCACGCCCGCGCGCCGGGCCACCTCGATCCACACCACCGAGAGCAGGATGGGCAGGCCTCTGCGCCTGCGAAGCACCTCGTGCAGCAGCACGGAGCTCAGGTGCTGGTAGTCGCCGGGCCTGCCCTTGAACCCGTAACGCGTGCCGAGCAGTTCGGCGAGCGCGAGCGCCAGGGTCCGGGGTCCGCGGGGCCGGTCGCTGAGCAGCTCGGTCAGCTGGTCGGCGAGGCGGTCGAGGATGCGCCGCGCCGCGCGCATGTCCATGTCGTCGAGACCGGGGTCCGCCTCCGCGCCGATCAGCAGGCACAGCTGCGCGAGATCGGGCCGCGCGGACCGTACCTGATCGGCGAAGAGGCGTCGCCGCTCGGGGGATTGGGGGTGCATAGGTCCTTCGTGCCCGGCCCGGCCGATCGATAGCGCTCCGATCTCGTCCCGCGCTGCCGGGTGCGTGGCCCGCTCCGGCGTTCCCGTGCCGGGCCGCGTCGCTCAGGGATGCATCCGGGCGCCCTTGAGGACCTTGTCGACGGCGTTCCGCGGCCCGTGGACGAGCAGCCCCACCAGGTCGAGCTGATCCGTCGGCACGGCCCGCACCGCCGCCCGGTTGTCCCGGTCGTTGCCGGTGGCGAACAGGTCCGACGTGAACACCGCCCGCGGCAGCGAGCGGGACAGCGCACGGCCGTGCGCGGCGGTCAGTGTCTCCTTGGAGCCCTCGAAGACCAGGACGGGCTGGCGGATCATGGCCAGGTAGGGGGTGCCGTCGGCGTCCTCGTACGGCTCGCCGATCACCTCGGGCGCCGCCGTGCCGAGCCCGCTGACCAGGAACGCGGTCACGTTGAGGCGCTGCCAGGTCTCCAGGTCGTCGCGGAGCAGGACGGCGATCTTCGTGTCGAAGCGGACGGGCGCCCCGCCCGTGATCCCGGCGGTCTGCGTCCCGGCGTCCGCGGGCGCGGCGGTGGCTGTCTCAGCGGTGGTTCTCATGCATCGAGACTGCCGGGCCGCCCGACCGCACGTCTTGTACGTTTCTTGCATGGTGGCCCGGCAGGAGATCCGCGCATGGCGCCCGCCGGTAGCGGGTGTCGTGGAGGTCTTCCACGCCCGTTTCACGGAGCACGCGTATCCGATGCACGTCCACGACGCGTGGACCCTCCTGATCGTCGACGACGGGGCCGTCCGCTACGACCTGGAGCGGCACGAGCACGGCACACCGGGCGACACCGTCTCGCTGCTCCCGCCGCAGATCCCGCACAACGGCTCGCCCGCCACCCCCGACGGCTTCCGCAAGCGCGTGCTCTACCTGGACATGACGCAGCTGGACGAGAGCTTCATCGGCCCCGCGGTGGACGGCCCCGACCTGGTCGACCCCGTCCTGCGCAGGCGCGTGGGCCAGCTGCACGCGGCCTTCGCCCACCAAGGCGACGAGCTGGAGGCCGAGAGCCGCCTCGCGCTGATCGGCGAGCGGCTGCGCGGACACCTGCGCCCCGCGCTCACCTCCGCCGCCCCCGGCTTCCCCGCCGCCCCCGACGGCACGGCACGCGGCCTCGCCCACGACCTGCGCGACCTGCTCGACGAGCGTCTCGCCGACGGCGTGACCCTGGACGAGGCCGCACGCCTGGTCCACGCCCACCCCAGCCATCTCGTACGGGCCTTCAGCGGGGCCTTCGGGATCGCCCCGCACCAGTACGTGATGTCCCGCCGCGTCGACCGCGCCCGAAGGCTCCTCCTGGCGGGGCAGCCGCCCGGCGAGGTGGCGACCACCACGGGCTTCTACGACCAGTCGCACCTCACCCGCCACTTCAAGCGGGTGGTGGGCATCGCACCGGGGCGCTACGCCCGCACGGGAGCCGGCGGCCGGGCGGGCCGGGTCAGTTGAGCATCGCCCGGGCGGCCCGCGCCTGGTCCCGCACCCGGTCCGCCGTGGTCGGCTCCACCGCCGTCACCACATCGGCGTAGCTCTCAAGCTCCGCGGCGCCCGCGAGGAAGTCCCCGCGCTGGACGAGGAGTTGGGCGCGTTCGTAACGCAGCCGGGCCGGGTGCGCGGGCAGCAGCAGGGAGAGTTCGACCGCCCACAGCGCGACGTCCGAGCGCTCGGGGCGGGCCGCGGCCCAGGCGCGGATGTTGTTCAGGATGCGCAGCACGATGTTCAGCGGATCGGTGGGCGTCAGCATCGAGGGCGTCACCGTGCCGCCCGACGCCCCCGCGACAAGCTCCTCCGCGTCCTCGCCCGTCAGGATCCGCCCGCCCGCGAACGGATCGGTCAGCACCTGCTCCTCGCGCGCGCCGAAGCCGACCACGAAGTGCCCGGGCAGCGCGACGCCGTAGACGGGCGCGCCCGCCCGGCGTGCCACCTCGATCCACACCACCGAGAGCAGGATCGGCAGGCCGCGGCGGCGCCGCAGGACCTTGTGCAGGAGGGAGGACTCCAGACGCTGGTAGTC
>NZ_JBNNJZ010000099.1:0-20709 GCF_050270335.1 Streptomyces sp. NPDC059900 | reverse complement strand
ACCCTGCACCGGGCCGGGGACTTGCTCGTGCGCCTGCGGCCCCCGGGCCCGCCGCTCTCCTCGCCGCCGCTGCCGAACCCGCGCTCGATGCCGCCGGGCCCGCCGCCCGCGGCGCGCGCCCCGGCGCCGGCCCCCGAGCCGGGGCGCAGCCCGTCCAGGAAGCGGCTGGGGCGGCGTCCCGCGCGACCGCCCGGAGAGCGGGAGAGCGCCCAGGAGAGGGAGAGCCGCAGACGGGCCCGGGTGATCCCCACGTACAGGAGGCGGCGCTCCTCCTCGACCTGCTCGTCGGTCTTGGCGTACGTGATCGGCATCATGCCCTCGGCGAGGCCGACCAGGAAGACGGCGTCCCACTCCAGGCCCTTGGCGGCGTGCAGCGAAGCGAGGGTGACGCCCTCGACGGTCGGGGCGTGCTGGGCGCCTGCGCGCTCGTCGAGCTCCGCCACGAGGTCGGCGAGCGTCGCTTCGGGCTTGGCGCGCTCGAAGTCCTCCGCGAGCCGCACCAGGGCCGCCAGGGACTCCCAGCGGTCACGGGCGGCGCCGGAGCCGGCCGGCGGCTGTGTCGTCCAGCCCTTCGTGGAGAGGACGGCACGCACCTGCGAGGGCAGGTCCACGACGTCGTCCAGGAGGGAGTCGTTGCCCCCGAAGCGGGCCGCGCCGCGCAGGGCCGCGCCCGCCTCCCGGACCTCGGTGCGCTCGAAGAACCGCTCGGCGCCGCGCAGCTGGTAGGGCACACCGGCGTCGGCGAGCGCCTGTTCGTAGATCTCGGACTGGGAGTTCGTACGGAAGAGGACCGCGATCTCGCTGGCCGGGACGCCGTCGGCGATGAGGGCCCGGATGCGGCGGGCGGCGCCTTCGGCCTCGGCGGGCTCGTCCGCGTACTCCGTGTAGACCGGTTCGGCGCCGGCGTCGCGCTGGGAGATCAGTTCGAGGCGGTGGTCGGCGGCGCGTCCGCGGGCCTGGGAGAGCAGGCCGTTGGCGAGGTGGACGACCTGGGGCGTGGAGCGGTAGTCCCGAACGAGCTTGACGACCGTCGCGCCGGGGTGGCGGGTGCGGAAGTTCAGCAGGTGGTCGGGGGTCGCGCCGGTGAAGGAGTAGATCGTCTGGCTGGCGTCGCCGACGACGCAGAGGCTGTCGCGGTCGCCGAGCCACAGCTCCAGGAGGCGCTGCTGGAGCGGGCTGACGTCCTGGTATTCGTCGACCACGAAGTGCTGGTACTGGGCGCGGACCTGGTCGGCGATGTCATGGCGGTCCTGGAGGATGCCGACGGCCAGGAGCAGGACGTCCTCGAAGTCGATGACGGAGCGGTCGCGCTTGAGGTCTTCGTACGCGCCGTAGATCTGGGCGATCTCCGCCGCGTCCCTGGGGATCAGGCGGCCCGACTTCGCGGCGGCGGCCGCATAGTCGGCGGGGACGGTCTGGGTGACCTTGGACCATTCGATCTCGCTCGTCACGTCGCGCAGTTCATTGCGGTCCAGGCGGATGCGGGAGGCGGCGGCCGCGTCCGCGACGAGTTTGATCTTGCGGTCGACGATCCTCGGCAGCTGGCCACCGACTGCTTTCGGCCAGAAGAACTGGAGCTGGCGCAGGGCCGCGGAGTGGAACGTGCGCGCCTGGACTCCGGAGGCGCCGAGCTGGCGCAGGCGGCCGCGCATCTCGCCCGCCGCGCGGTTGGTGAACGTGACGGCGAGCACGCTGGCGGGCTGGAGGATCCCGGCGCGCACCCCATAGGCGATCCGGTGCGTGATCGCCCGTGTCTTGCCCGTCCCGGCGCCCGCCAGGACGCACACCGGCCCGTGCAGGGCGGTGGCCACCTCGCGCTGCTCGGGGTCCAGCCCGGCGAGCACCGCGTCGGCAGAGTCCGGAACCTGCGGGAAGAGGGTGGAGTGCGTTGCTGCTGTCACCCCGCCATGCTGCCAGGTCGCCCGAGGCGCGTGAGCCGGGTTGTCCACAGGGAGGCCCGTGCAGTCGTACTAATGCGGGAATGGTGGCCGCATCACATACGTTCTGGTCATTGCGATGACGCACCCCGAGCAACAAAGGAGCGCGAGACACATGCCGGGCACTGTGACGATGTACAGCACCACGTGGTGCGGCTACTGCCGCCGGCTCAAGAGCCAGATGGACCGCGAGGGCATCACGTACAACGAGATCAACATTGAGCACGACCCGGATTCCGCGGCTTTTGTGGAGAAGGCGAACGGCGGGAACCAGACGGTTCCGACCTTGCTGGTCATCTCCGACGCGGGCACCGAGTCCGTGATGACGAACCCGAGCCTCGCCCAGGTGAAGCAGGCCATCGCCGCCTGAGTCTCCCGCTCCGCGCAGAAGACCCCCGCACCTCACGGTGCGGGGGTCTTCTCGCGTACGCGCGCGTGACGGCGCGCGGCGGGAACTCAGCCGACGCTGCCCGGCTTCGGCAGCGGCTTTCCGTACCAGAGTTCGATCAGCCGGGCCGCGATCGAGATCCCGTAGGGCGGCAGAACCTCCCCGGATTCGAACGCCGCCCGCAGGTCCTCCCGGGAGAACCAGCGAGCCTCCTCGATCTCCTCGCCGTCGACGTTGATCTCCGAAGAGGTCGCCGACGCCATGAAGCCCAGCATGAGGCTGGAGGGGAACGGCCAGGGCTGGCTGGCGACGTACTCGACGGCGCCGACCGTCACGCCGGCCTCCTCCCAGACCTCGCGGCGCACGGACTGCTCGATGGACTCGCCGGGCTCGACGAAGCCCGCGAGGGTCGAGAAGCGGCCCTCGGGCCAGTGCACCTGGCGGCCGAGCAGGATGCGGTCCTCGTCGTCCGTGACCGCCATGATCACTGCCGGGTCCGTACGCGGGTAGTGCTCGGCGCCGCACGCCTGGCAGCGGCGGATGTGACCGGCCGCCGCGATGACGGTGCGCTCGCCGCAGCGCGAGCAGAAGCGGTGCAGGCGCTGCCAGTTCTCCAGGGCCACGGCGTGCACCATCAGGCCCGCGTCACGGGGCGACAGGAGGAGGCCCGCCTCGCGCAGGCCCGCGGGGCGCGCCTGCTGGTCCATGCGGCCGGGCAGGGAGTCCTTCTGCAGCGCGAAGTAGCTGACGCCGTCGTCGTCCGTGCCCAGGAAGTAGCGGTGGGCCTCGGTGAGGGGCGCTTCGAAGGTCGGCGTCATCACCAGTTCGGTGGTGCCTTCGGGCGTCTCGTCGATGAGTGCCTGGCCGCCGGAGACCACGAAGACCCGTGTCGTGGGGTGGCTCCAGGCGGCGGCGAGCCAGGCCTCGTCGAGGCGGTGGTGGGCTGCGCGATCGATGCCGCTCGGTGCGGTGAGCGAGACGGGACGGTCAGCGGTGCGGTCGGTCCAGGTGGTCACAGGTGCTTCCAACTCCCCCGATGGAATGGGTGGTTCAGCAAGGCTCGGCAGGGCGGTGTTCAGTGTGCGTCGCGCCAGTGCTCGGCGAGATCGCCCCACAGGTAGGCCGTCGTCTCGACTCCCTTGAGGAGCAGGTCGAGCTCGACCTTCTCGTTCGGTGCGTGCCAGCCGTCGGACGGCACGGAGATGCCCAGGAAGAGCACGGGGGCGGAGAGTACGTCCTGGAGATCGGCCGCCGGTCCCGAACCGCCCTCGCGGGTGAAGCGGATCGGCTGCTCGAAGGCCTTGCCCATCGCCCGTACGACGGACTGGAGGGCGGGGTGGTCGAGCGGCGTCAGGCACGGGCGGGTGGCGGCACCGAAGGTGATCGTGTGGCTGATTCCGTTCGGCAGCTGCTCGCCGACCCAGGTACGGACGGCCTCTTCGACGCGGTCCGGGTCCTGGCCCGCGACAAGCCGGAAGGAGAGCTTCAGGAAGGCCGACGACGGGACGATCGTCTTGCCGCCCGGTCCTTGGTAGCCGCCTCCGATGCCGTTGACCTCGGCGGTGGGGCGGGCCCAGATGCGCTCCAGGGTGGTGTGGCCCGCTTCTCCGTAGGTCGCGTGCGACTTGGCCGTGCGCAGCCAGCTCTCCTCGTCGAAGGGCAGCTCGGCGAAGAGTTCGCGCTCCTGGTCGGTGAGTTCGGTTATGCCTTCGTAGAAGCCCGGAACGGCCACGCGCGCGTGCTCGT
This sequence comes from Streptomyces sp. NPDC059900, assembly GCF_050270335.1. Taxonomy (NCBI): domain Bacteria; kingdom Bacillati; phylum Actinomycetota; class Actinomycetes; order Kitasatosporales; family Streptomycetaceae; genus Streptomyces; species Streptomyces sp. NPDC059900. Next base: position 16,638 of record NZ_JBNNJZ010000099.1, on the reverse strand, counting down.
CGTGCAGCGCGGCGACGAGGCGGGCGGCGGCGGTCGCCGGGTTCGGGACGGCGCCGCCGAAGGAACCGGAGTGGATGTCCTGGTCGGGTCCGCGCAGCTCGATCTCGCAGTCGGCGAGGCCGCGCATGCCGGTGCAGACCGTGGGGGTGTCCTCCGCCCACATGCCGGTGTCCGAGACGATCACCGCGTCCGCCGCGATGCGCTCCCTGTGCTCCTCGATCAGCGCGCGGAAGTGCGGGGAGCCCGACTCCTCCTCGCCCTCGACCAGCAGCTTCAGGTTCACCGCCGGGGCGCTGCGGCCGGTGGCGGCGAGGTGGGCGCGGACGCCGAGTGTGTGGAAGAACACCTGGCCCTTGTCGTCGGCGGCACCGCGCGCGTAGAGGCGGTTGCCCTGGACGACGGGCTCGAAGGGTTCGGTGTGCCAGCCGTCCTCGCGGGCCGCGGGCTGCACGTCGTGGTGGCCGTAGACGAGGACCGTGGGGGCCTGCGGGTCGCCGGAAGGCCACTCGGCGAAGACGGCGGGGGCGCCCGGCGTCTCCCACACCTCGACGGTCGGGAAGCCGGTCCCCTTGAGCCGGGCCGCGAGCCAGTCCGCGCTGCGCCGTACGTCGTCCGCGTGGTCCGGCTGCGCCGACACGGACGGGATGCGCAGCCACTCGGCGAGATCGTCGAGGAATTCGGCACGGTGGGTCTGGATGAACGTACGGACGGCGCTGCCGCCACTGACGTCGCTGTCAACGGACTGGCTCATGGTCACGAGCCTAGCCGCCCCCGGGAGCCGCTTCGTCCGGTGGTTCGTCAGCCGGCTGCCCGCCCGGTTCCTCCAGGAGGATCCGCTCCAGTTCGGCCCGGCCCGGCAGGTGCGCGGGGCGCGAGGTCTCGCCGCTGCGCACGTACAGGAACGAGGCCTTCACGGACTCCGGGGGCACGTCGTGCAGCTCGGCCCAGGCCAGGCGGTAGACGGCGAGCTGGAGAGGGTCGGCGGTGCGGTTGCGGCTGGTCTTCCAGTCGACGATCTCGTACGTCACGTCGTCGCCGTCGACCTCCTTGTAGACCGCGTCGATCCGCCCGCGGATCACGCGGCCGGCGAGCGTCAGCTGGAAGGGCACCTCGACGCGATGGGGGGCGCGGTGGGCGTACTCGGTGCGTTCGAAGGCTTCCTTGAGGGCTTCCAGATCGCGTTCGTCGGCGATCTCGGCCTCGCCGGGGCCGCCGCCCGGCAGGTCCTCGGGGGCCAGCAGCGGGAGGCGCAGCTCTTCGAAGCGGGTCTCGATCCAGGCGTGGAAGCGGGTGCCCCGGCGGGCCGCGGGCTGCGGCGGGCGCGGCATGGGGCGCGCGAGCTCCTGCGCGAAGCCCTCCGGGTCGGCGGCCATGTGCAGCACCTCGGACGCGGTGAGAGAGGGCGGCACGGGAATGTCCCTGATCGCCTCTCGGGCGCGCAGGAGTTCGCCGGTGAGGGCGTCCAGGTCGCGGTCCCAGGAGGCGAGCGTGCGGGCCTCTTCCGGGGTGAGGCGGGCCTCCTCGGGGGCGAGGGGGGCGTCCTCGGGGGCCGGCTCCGGGACGGGCCCGGCAGCGGGGTCGGCGGGGTGCGGGCGGGCGGTCACGGAGGGCGGGGCGGCGGCCTGGTGCGGGATCGCCGGACGGGCCGATGTCCAGGAGTCCCACTCCCCGGGGTCGGCATCGGGCGGCTCGGCCTCTCCGTAGGGCGGCTCTTCGTCCTCCGGAGGGGGCGGCCAGTCCGGGTCCTCGGACGGCGGCACGTCGTCGTACGCCGACGGGTGGGGCTCTTCGTGCGAGCGGGCGGCGCCCTGCGCTCCCCGGTCCGTCTCCCCCGTCAGGCCGTCCAGATGCGTGAGGACCGTCTGCGCGGCGGCCCGGCGGCGGGCCAGGGCCATGTCGTCCAGGGGCAGCGGCCACGCGTGCTCGGCGGCGGCCTCCGCGAGGGCGGGGTTCTCCTCGTCCTCCTCCGGTTCGTCGGCCCAGGCCTCGATCTCCCCGTGACCGAGGGCGCAGTGGTCGTACAGCGCTTGCAGGAAGTCCGACGGGCCGCGCGGCTTCTTCTGCGAGGGCCCCCACCAGTGGCCGGAGCCCAGGAGCAGCGAGCGGGGGCGGGTGAAGGTCACATAGCCGAGGCGCAGCTCCTCGGTGCGCTGGTGCTCCTTCATGTCTTCGTGGAACGCCTTCATGGACCGGGAGTCCCACGCCTCGATGTCGGGCAGGGTCGAGGCGTCCCCGCGCAGCGCGTGCGGCACGACCTTGCCCTGCGCCGTCCACTTCTCGCGGCCCTGGGTGCTCGGGAACGTCCCGGTGACGAGGCCGGGGACGGCCACGACGTCCCACTCCAGGCCCTTGGACTTGTGGGCCGTGAGCACCTTGACCGTGTTCTCGCCGCCGGGCAGAGCGTTGTCCAGGCCCTTCTCGTACTGCGCGGCCGTCCGCAGGAAGGCGAGGAAGGCAAGGAGGCTCGCCCCGCCGTCGTTCGCGGCGAAGGACGCGGCGACGTCCAGGAAGTTCGAGAGCGTCTCGCGGCGGCGGGCCGCCAGGGCGTGCGGCGACGCGGACAGCTCGACCTCGAGGCCCGTGACGGCGAGCACGCGGTGCAGCACGTCCATCAGGGGGTCGGCAAGGGAGCGGCGCAGATCGCGCAGTTCGGCGGCGAGCCGGGCGAACCGCACCCTCGCCTCGGGCGAGAAGGGCAGCCCGTCGTCCTGCGTGTCCTCGTCGAGGGGCGTCTCCAGGAAGGTGTCGAGCGCGTCCGCGAGCGATATCACCTCGGCGGGATCGACCCCCTCGACGGCTTCGGCGAGCCGCCGGTCCGGGTCGTCCGGGGTCGCGTGCCCGTGCCGTACGAGAAGGCGTGCGCGGCGGCCGAGGAGGGCGAGGTCGCGCGGGCCGATGCGCCAGCGCGGGCCGGTAAGCAGGCGCACCAGGGAGGCGTTCGCTCCGGGGTCCTGGAGCACCTCGCAGACGGCGACCAGGTCGGCGACCTCCGGGAGGTGCAGGAGCCCGGCGAGGCCGACGACCTCCACGGGGACGTCGCGGGCGACAAGGGCGCCCTGGATCTGTGCGAAGTCCGTGGCCGTGCGGCACAGGACCGCGATCTCGCCGGGGGCCTTTCCGGTGCGCACGAGGTGCGCGACGGAATCGGCGAGCCAGGCGATCTCCTCGGTGTGCGTGCGCAGCAGGGCGCAGCGCACCATGCCGTCGCGCTCGGCGCCGGGCGCGGGCCGCAGGGCCTCCACGCCAGCGTGCATCGCGCGCAGCGGCTCCGCGAGGCCGTTCGCGAGGTCGAGGAGGCGGCCGCCGCTGCGGCGGTTCTCGCTGAGCGCGTGGCGGGCCGCGGGGCGCCCGTCGGCGTACGCGAAGTGCTCGGGGAAGTCGTCGAGGTTCGCCACCGAGGCCCCTCGCCAGCCGTAGATCGCCTGGCAGGGGTCGCCGACCGCCGTCACCGGGTGGCCCGTGCCCCCTCCGAAGAGGCCCGCCAGGAGGATGCGCTGGGCGACCGACGTGTCTTGGTACTCGTCGAGCAGGACGACGCGGAACTCCTCGCGCAGGATCTCGCCGACCTCCGCGCGGGTGCGGGCCAGCGTCGCGGAGAGGGCGATCTGGTCGCCGAAGTCCAGGAGGTCGCGGGAGCGCTTCGCCTCCCTGTAGCGGCCGACGAGCTCGGCCAGTTCGAGCCGGGCCGCCGCCGTGTCCGGCACCTTGCGCAGGTCGGCGTTGGAGAGCTTGGCGCCCTCCAGGGCGTGCAGCAGCTCGGTGTCGTACGCGCGGAGCTTCTCGGGCCGTACGAGATGTTCCGCGAGCTCGCCGTCGAGTGCGAGGAGGTCACTGACGAGGTCGGGGAAGGAACGCGTGAGCGCGGGATACGGGCCCGGCGCCTCGCGCAGGACGCGCGCGGCGAGCTGGAAGCGGGTGGCGTCCGCGAGCAGCCGGGTGGTGGGTTCGAGTCCTATGCGCAGCCCGTGGTCGGTCAGGAGGCGGCCCGCGAAGGCGTGGTACGTGGAGATGACCGGCTCGCCCGGCGGGTGGTCCGGGTCGAGCGCCTCGGGGTCGGTGACCCCGGCCTTGACCAACGCCTGGCGCACCCGCTCGGCCAGCTCGCCCGCCGCCTTGTTCGTGAACGTCAGGCCGAGGACCTGCTCGGGGGCGACCTGGCCGGTGCCGACCAGCCAGACCACGCGGGCGGCCATCACCGTCGTCTTGCCCGACCCGGCTCCGGCCACGATCACCTGCGGGGCGGGCGGCGCGGTGATGCAGGCCGTCTGCTCCGGGGTGAACGGGATGCCGAGGAGCTCTTTGAGCTGCTCGGGATCGGTGATACGAGGTGCCACGTCAGAGAGGCTAGCGGCGGCCACTGACAATCGGGGCGTACCCGGCTTCCAGTGACCGCCGCGGCTCAGGGCGTCAGGACGTCGGAGGTTCCGGCGTCAGGACTTCATGAGCTCTTCGAGGTCCACGATGTCGTCCGGCGCCGGGGCCTTGATCGCGACCGACTTGCCGTAGTCGGAGAAGTACATCGTGCCCGGGTCCGACTTGTCCTTCGTGACGACCTTGAGGAAGTACGGCTTGCCCTCGGCCGCTACGTAGAAGGTCGTCTTCTTGCCCGACTCGCTCTTCGTGAGCACGGCCGTCTTCTTGCCGTCGACGTCGGCGTCGTCCTCACGCTTGAGCTTCTTGAGGTCCTTGGACTGGAACATGGCGTCCGCGTCGCAGACGCCCGCGCCCTGGCCGTTCGGCGTCTTCACCCACTTGTCCTCGAAGCGCGAGGTCTGGCCGCCGCTGCCGCCCATGGCGTTCTTCCAGTAGGCCGCGTCGCCCTTCATGTACTGGTTCTCGCCGGACACCAGGAACTCGGCGGTGCCGCCCGCCCCGCCGTCCATCTTCCCCTCGCAGTCACCGGACTTGGCGACGGAGAAGTCGACCTTGATCGGCTTGCCTTCCTGCTTGCCCTCGCCGGTCACCTTGAAGGAGCCCGCGCCCTTGGACGCGTCGGCCGCCTTCTTGGCGATCTTGTCGGCGCTCATCCCCTCGAAGGGGTCCTTCTCCTCACTGGAGCACCCCGTGATGCCGACGAAGGCGGCGGCACAGGCGACTGCCGCGACCATGAGCTTCCGGTTGGCTGCCATGTCTGTATCTCCTCGGGAAGGTGCACGATCGGAGGGTTCGCTGGTGCACAAATCAGCTTTACCGAGACTTTAGATGGCCTGTGAGGCTGCTATGAACGCGAGCGCCGTGACGTGAGGTTGGCCACCAACCGCACTGGTGCCGCCCCTGTCACTCGGCGACCCGCCGCTCACTCCACCACCTGCCTGCCTTCCGGCCTCGCGCTGCACGAGGCGCGGAAGGCGCAGTGCGTGCAGTGCTGGCCCGTGGTGGGCGAGAAGCGTTCGTCGAGGACCTTGCCTGCCGCGGTGGCCAGGAGGTCGCCCACCCACTCACCGGCGAGCGGCTCCTGGGCCTGCACCTTGGGGAGGGCCTCGCCGCCGTCCTTCTTGGCGGCGCCCTGGCGCAGCTGGACGAGTTCCGCGCCGCCCGCCTGCGGACGTACGCCTTCGAAGGCGTCGTCGACCGCGCCCTCCCGCAGTGCGAGCTGGTAGACCGCGAGCTGCGGGTGGCGGGCCACTTCCGCGGCGGTGGGGGTCTGCTTGCCGGTCTTGAAGTCGACCACGTAGGCGCGGCCTTGCGCGTCCTGCTCGACGCGGTCCATGGAGCCGCGCACGCGTACTTCGTAGGGGCCCGCTTCTAGTGTCACGTCGAAGTCGTGCTCGCTGCTGACGGGGGTGCGGGTCGCGCGGTCCATCACATGCCACTGGAGGAAGCGTTCGAGCGCCACGCGCGCGTGCTCCTTCTCCTGCGACGACTTCCAGGGCGCGTCGAAGGCCAGCGCGTCCCAGACCGAGTCGAGGCGCTCCATGAGGACGGCCAGGTCAGCGGGTGTCCTGCCGGAGGCGACCTCGTCGGCCAGGACGTGCACCACGTTGCCGAAGCCCTGGGCGGCGGTCGAGGGAGCGTCCGCCTTCACTTCCCTGCCCAGGAACCATTGCAGGGAGCAGGTGTTGGCGAGCTGGTCCAGGGCGCTGCCGGAGAGGACGACGGGCTTGTCGCGGTCCCTCAGGGGGACTTCGCTCGCCGTCGGCTCGTACATGCCCCACCAGCGGTACGGGTGCGCGGACGGCACCAGGGGGCGCCCGTCGGCGTCGCTCAGCGCGGCGAGCTTGGCCAGGCGGTGGGCCGCGGCCTCGCGCAAGGGCTCAGAGACCCGCGGGTCGACGGTGGTGGAGCGCAGCTCGGCGACGAGCGCGGATACGGACAGGGGGCGGCGCGGGCGGCCCGTGACGTCCTTGGGCTCCACGCCGAGTTCGGCGAGGAAACGGGAAGGCTGGTCGCCGTCGTCCGCGGGCGCCTTGACGGCGGTGACGACAAGGCGTTCACGCGCGCGCGTGGCGGCCACGTAGAACAACCGGCGCTCTTCGGAGAGGAGCGCTCCGGGGGTGAGGGGCTCGGCGAGGCCGTCGCTTCCGATGCGGTCTGCCTCCAGGAGGGAGCCGCGGCGGCGCAGGTCGGGCCAGAGGCCTTCCTGTACCCCGGCGACCACCACGAGCCGCCACTCCAGGCCCTTGGAGCGGTGCGCCGTCATCAGGCGCACGGCGTCGGGGCGTACGGCCCTGCGGTTGAGGGTGTCCGCGGCGATGTCCTGCGCCTCGGTCTCCTCCAGGAAGTTGAGCGCGCCGCGGCCGCCGGTCCGCTCCTCCGCGCGGGAGGCGTACGCGAACAGGGCGCAGACCGCGTCGAGATCGCGGTCCGCGTTGCGCCCCGCCGCGCCGCCGCGGCGTGCGGTCCGCTCCAGGCGGCGCGGCCACGGTGTGCCGTCCCACAGCTCCCAGAGCGCCTCCTCCGCGGTGCCGCCGCCCGCGAGACGTTCCCGGGCCTTGCGAAGCAGCGCGCCGAGCCGCTGGGCGCCGCGGGCGTACGCGGGATCATGCGCGACGAGCCGCTCCGGTTCGGCGAGAGCTCTGGCCAGCAGTTCGTCGGACGGCGGCGGCAGGTGATTCCCCGCGGCCCGCTCCTCCGCGCGCAGGGCCCGCCCGAGCCGCCGGAGGTCGGCGGCGTCCATGCCGGCGAGGGGGGACGCAAGGAGGTCGAGAGCAGTCTCGGTGTCGAGCCACGCGGGGGCCACGGCAGCGGGGCCGCTGTCGTGCGGGCCGGGGTCAGCCGAGGGCTCGGGCGCGGGATCGACGCCGGGGCCGGGAACTGCTTCGGACTCGGGGTCGCCGCCCGCAGGGTCACGGTCGGCTTGCGGATCAGGCTCGGACTCGGCACCGTCGCCCGCGGGATCGCGGTCGGCTCGGGGATCAGGCTCGGGCTCGGCCTCGAGCCCGGTCCCTCCCGCAGGCGGGGACACCAGTGACGTGGCCACCGCCCGCAGCGCCGTCAGCAGCGGTGTCACCGCCGGCTCGTGGCGCAGGGCGATGTCGTCGCCGTCTATGTCGAGGGGGACGCCCGCCGCGGTGAGGCTGCGGCGGAACGCCGGGATCGTGTGGGCTCCCGCGCGGACCAGGACCGCCATCTCGCCCCAGGGGACGCCGTCCTCCAGGTGCGCGCGGCGCAGGATGTCCGCGATGTTGTCCAGCTCGGCGCCGGACGTGGGGTACGTGAACGCCTCGACGCGGCCGCCGTCGCGTACGGCGGAAAGCTCCCGGTGGGCCCGTCCCTTCTCCGCGGGGAGCCTGGTCAGCGGCATGCGCCGGGTGAGCAGGCGCGTGGCGGCGAGGAGACCGGAGCCCGACCTGCGGGACGTGGTCAGGACCTCGACCGGCGCCTCCGTGCCGTCCGCGCGCGGGAAGCGGGAAGGGAACTCCAGGATGCCGTTCACGTCGGCGCCCCGGAAGGTGTAGATCGACTGGTCCGGGTCGCCGAACGCGACAAGGGAGCGCCCGCCGCCCGCGAGGGCGTGCAGCAGCCGCACCTGCGCCGGATCGGTGTCCTGGTACTCGTCCACGAACACCGCGTCGTACTGCGCGCCGAGCGCACGCGCGACCTCAGGGCGCCGCGCGAGCAGCACCGCGCGGTGCACCAGTTCCGCGTAGTCGAGCACTCCCTGCATGTCGAGCACGTCCAGGTACTCCGCGAGGAACGCCGCCGCGGCGCCCCAGTCCGGGCGCCCCGCACGCCGGGCGAAGGCGTCCAGGGCGTCGGGGCCCAGGCCCAGCTCACGGCTGCGGGCGAGCACCGCGCGCACCTCGTCGGCGAAGCCCCGCGTCGTCAGGCAGGCCCGCAGCTCGTCCGGCCAGCGGACCCGGGAACGCCCCTCCCCCGCCAGGTCGATCTGGCCCGCGAGCAGCTCCCGTACGGCCACGTCCTGCTCGGGACCCGAGAGGAGCCGCAGCGGCTCGACGAACAGGTCGGCGTCCTGGTGGGCGCGGATGAGGGCGTAACAGAAGGAGTGGAACGTCGTCGCCTGCGGTGCGTTGGCCGCGCCTATGCGCAGCGCCATGCGGTCGCGCAGTTCCACGGCGGCCTTGCGGCTGAAGGTGAGGACGAGGACCCGCTCCGGCTCCGTGCCCTTCGCGATCCGCGCGGCGACGGACTCCACGAGGGTCGTCGTCTTGCCCGTGCCGGGCCCCGCCAGGACGAGCAGGGGCCCTCCGGGGTGGTCAACCACGGCACGCTGCCGTGCGTCAAGACGAGGGGGATCCACATGCACCGGCGGAGTGCGCACCAGCCGATAGGCACCCCGGGCCCCCTGTCGCACCTGGGGGTGCGACGGGTGCCGGGTGTGCCGGGCGGAAGAAGTGGAGCTCACGTGGGTCGCCGGTCCTGGTGGGTGTACGGGGTGAAAAACGGCTGCGCGCTGGCTACGGATGACACGCGCGGTGTGAAACGGGGTGAGGTGCGGGAGTGCGGTACGAGGCGGGATACGGGGTGAGGTGCGGGGTGGGAAAAATGCGTGCTGTCGACGCTACGCCAGCGGGCGTGCGGGACGTGCGGCTTCCCTCCCACGAGCCGACCGGTGTACGGGACGCGCGGCTTCCCCCGTACGAGCCGACCAGTGTGCGGGACGTGCGGCTTCCCTCCCGCGAACCAGCCGACGCGCGGGGCCTCCGGCTTCCCCCGTACGGGCCAGCCCGTGTGCGGGACGTAAGGGACGGACGGCATCCCCCGTACGGGCCACCGGCTCCCCGCGACGCCGCGCGATGCCCGAAGCTGTCAGGTGTGAGCCCCCGGAGCCTGCCGGAGAGCGGCACCGCCGCTTCCCGCCGCGTCACGACGAGCCACGTCGGCACGAGCCGCGCCGCCGCCGGCCGCCGCGCCGCCGCCCTCGGGCGCACCGGCGCCGTCCCAGCGCGCCCGTCGCATGTCCAGACGCGGCACATGGCCCTCGGCCGCACGGCTCGCCTCGCGCAGCGGCGTGCCCTCCGCGCGGTAGTGGCCGAGCGCCCGCAGTTCGTGGCCCGGCAGCAGCCGGCCGTCCGCGCGGACCACGCGCCACCACGGGACCGCGTCTCCGTAGAGGGCCATCACCCGGCCGACCTGCCGGGGGCCGCCCTCCTCGAGCCACTCCGCGACGTCCCCGTACGTCATCACCCGCCCCGGAGGGATCAGCTCCGCGACCTCGAAAACCCGCTCGGCGTACTCCGGGTACGTCGAGAGCCCCTGCTCCGCTCCGCTCTCCTCGCTCATCCGGTCCATCCTGCCGTACGCCACCGACACAGTGACCGGCCCGCGACAGACTGTGCGGTACGAGACAAACTGGTGCTCGGTGAACACTTTGCGACCCCGCATTGCACCCTGATGCCCCCCTCTGTCGGTGGGACATGCCACCATCGTGCGGGCGGTGACTGGTGATACGAGATCAAGAAGAGGCGACGGAGCAGCAGGATGTGTACCCCGATGAGACGGCGGGCACCCCTGCGGCCGAGGCGCACCCGGACACCGGTGGGCACTCCCTGACGAAGCACGAGAAGTTCGAGAAGCCCGGCAGGGCCACGAAGTCCGACGAGGACGAGAAGCCCGGCAGCAACGAGGACGGGCAGAGCGGGACCGGCCCGACCGGTGCCGAGCACGACGCACACGACGCCTCCGTGCACGACGCCCCCGCCCCGGCCACCACCGCCCCCGAGACGGCCTGCGCCGAAAGCGAGGGCGAGGGCGAGGGCGAAGGAGCGCACACCGACCGCGTCGCCGGTGACGAACCGCTGCTCGCCGCGCGCGTGCACCGCCCCTCGGACCTGATGCGGCTGCTCGTGGGCATCCTCGGGATCGTCGTCGTCCTCGCCATCGCCGCGTTCGCGCACGGCACGACGTCGGGGCTTGCCCAGGACATCGACAAGGGCACGGACCAGGCTCCCGACCTCCTGATCAAGTTCGCGGGCCTCACCGCGAGCATCGGCGTCCTGCTCGTCCCCGTCGCGTTCGCCATCGAGCGTCTGGTCAAACGGGACGGGCTGCGCATCGCCGACGGCGTCCTGGCGGCCGTTCTCGCGCACGGCGTGACGCTCGCCACCGACCTCTGGGTCGCCAAGGCCGCCCCGGACTCCATCCAGGAGGCGCTGACCAGGCCGTCTCCCGGCGATCTGCACGCGCTCACCGATCCCGTGCACGGCTATCTGGCGCCGGTCATCGCGTACATGACAGCCGTCGGGATGTCCCGCAGACCGCGCTGGCGCGTGGTGCTGTGGGTGGTGCTGCTGCTCGACGCCTTCACCATGCTGGTCACCGGCTACACGACGCCGTTCTCGATCATCCTGACGGTCCTGCTCGGCTGGAGCGTGGCCTACGGAACGCTCTACGCGGTCGGCTCGCCCAACGTCCGCCCCACCGGCCAGACGCTGCTCGCAGGCCTGCGGCACGTCGGCTTCCACCCGGTGAGCGCGGCCCGCGAGGACGCCCCCGACAGCGAGCACGGCGACCGCGGCCGCCGCTACTTCGTCACCCTCGAGGACGGCCCGCCCCTGGACGTCACGGTCATCGACCGCGAACAGCAGGCGCAGGGCTTCTTCTACCGCGTGTGGCGCAGACTCACCCTGCGCGGCATCACCCAGCGCCGCAGCCTTCAGTCGCTGCGCCAGGCCCTGGAGCAGGAGGCACTCCTCGCCTACGCGGCCATCGCGGCCGGGGCCAACGCACCGAAGCTGATCGCCACCTCCGAGCTCGGCCCCGACGCGGTGATGCTCGTCTACGAACACACGGGCGGCCGGACCCTGGACTCCCTGCCCGACGACGTCATCACCGATGAACTGCTGTGCGATACCTGGCGGCAGGTGCAGGCGCTCCAGTCGCGGCGGATCGCGCACCGCAGGCTCGCCGGTGACGCGATCTTGGTGGATCGTTCCGGCACGGTGATCCTGACCGACCTGCGCGGCGGCGAGATCGCCGCGGGCGACCTGGTCCTGCGGATGGACGTCGCCCAGCTCCTGACCGCCTTCGGGCTGCGCGTGGGCGCCGAGCGCGCGGTCGCCACGGCCCTCGACGTGCTCGGCCCCGACACGGTCGCCGACTGTCTCCCGCTGCTCCAGCCCATCGCCCTGACCCGCTCGACCCGCGGAACCCTGCGCAAGCTGGCCAGGGAGCGGTCGCAGCGCGAGCGCGAGGCGGTCCTGGAGGCGTCCCGCAACGACAAGCTGGCCCGCGCGGCAGAGGCGGAGGCCAGCGCGGCGGCACAGGCGGCGGAGACGGCCGACGGCGCCAAGGGCCCGGACCGCAAGACCGTACGCGCGGAGAAGCAGGCCGAGAAGCAGGCCATAGACGTAGCGCTCGAACAGGCCCGCGAGGAGGATCTGCTCACCCAGATCCGCCACCAGGTGCTGCTCATCAGGCCGCAGGCGCCCGTCGAGCCCGCCCAGCTCGAGCGGATCAGGCCGCGCACGCTGATCAGCTTCATCGCCGGTGCCATCGGCGCGTACTTCCTGCTCTCGCAGCTCACCCACGTCGACTTCAACACGATCGTCGCCGAGGCCGAATGGGGCTGGGTCGCCGTGGCCGTGGCCTGTTCGGCGCTGAGCTACTTCGCGGCGGCGATGAGCCTGCTCGGCTTCGTGCCGGAGCGTGTGCCGTTCCTGCGGGCGGTGCAGGCCCAGGTGGCCGGGTCGTTCGTGAAGATCGTGGCCCCGGCCGCGGTGGGCGGCGTCGCGCTCAACACGCGCTTCCTTCAGCGCTCCGGAGTGCGCTCCGGCCTCGCGGTGGCGAGCGTCGGCGCCTCGCAGCTGTTCGGGCTCGGCTCGCACATCATGCTGCTGATGATCTTCGGTTATGTGACCGGTACGGAGAAGACGCCGTCCCTGTCGCCGTCCCGCACCGTCATCGCCGGCCTCCTCTCCGTCGCGGTGCTCGTGCTCGTGGTGACCGCGATCCCCTTCCTGCGGAAGTTCGTCGTCACGCGCGTGCGCTCGCTCTTCGCGGGCGTCGTGCCGCGCATGCTCGACGTGCTCCAGCGCCCGCAGAAGCTGCTCACCGGCATCGGCGGCATGCTGCTCCTGACGCTCATGTTCGTGCTCTGTCTCGACGCTTCGGTACGGGCCTTCAGCACGACGGAGATGAAGCCGCTGACCCTGGCCAGCGTCGCCGTGGTCTTCCTGGCGGGCAACGCGCTCGGCTCGGCGGCGCCCACCCCCGGCGGTATCGGGGCGGTCGAGGCGACGCTCACCCTCGGACTGGTCGCCGTGGGTGTGCCCAAGGACGTGGCCGCACCCGCCGTACTCCTGTTCCGTCTCCTCACGCTGTGGATGCCGGTGCTTCCGGGCTGGCTGTTCTTCAACCACCTGACAAGGAAGGGCCTTCTCTGAAGAGGAAGGGCCTTCTTTAGAGAAGGATTCACGGAAGGGCGAGCAAGCCGTGCGCCCCGTCTGCGCCCGCCGCAGGATGGGAAGCATGCCCAACCACAAGGCGCGTGCCGCCGCCACCGTTGTCCTGCTGTCTGCGTCCCTCGCGGCCTGCGGCGGTGACGGCTCCAAGGACCCCAAGGACTCCAAGGACTCGGACCTGTCGGCGCAGGAGCTCAGCTGGAAGGACTGCCCCGCACCCGATGCCGCCGAAGGCGGCGGCGAGGCCCCGTCCCCGCTGCCCGGCGGCGCCGCATGGCAGTGCGCCACCATGAAGGCCCCCCTCGACTGGGACAAGCCCAAGGGGGACACCCTGGACATCGCCCTGATCCGCGCCGGGGCGAGCGGCAAGGAGGACCAGCGGATCGGATCGCTCGTCTTCAACTTCGGCGGCCCCGGCGGCTCGGGCATCACCACGCTGCCCGCCTTCGGACAGGACTACGCCAAGCTGCGTACCCGCTACGACCTGGTGAGCTTCGACCCCCGTGGCGTCGGCCGCAGCGCGGGAGTGGAGTGCGAGGACGACGAAGAGCTCGACGCGTACTTCCAGGAGGACTCCACGCCCGACGACGAAGCCGAGCGGAAGAAGCTCGTCGAGAACGTGAAGGGCTTCAACGGAGCCTGCGAGAAGAACTCCGGCAAGGTGCTCCCCCACGTACGCACCACCGACGCGGCCCGCGACATGGACCTGATGCGCCAGGTGCTCGGCGATGACAAGCTGCACTACTTCGGCATCTCCTACGGCACGGAACTCGGCGGCGTCTACGCGCACTTGTTCCCCAAGAAGGTGGGCCGTGCCGTCTTCGACGCGGTCGTCGACCCCACCGAAACGGGCGAACAGGGTTCGCTGGGCCAGGCCAAGGGCTTCCAGCTCGCGCTCGACAACTACGCCGAGGACTGCACGTCGAAGATCGAGGACTGCCCGGTCGGCGACACCGAGCAGGACGTCAAGAACAAGATCGCGGGGCTGCTGAAGAAGCTGGACTCCAAGCCGCTGCCGGCCGACGGCTCGCGCAAACTGACGCAGACCGCCGCCACGAACGGCATCGCGCAGGCGCTGTACTCCCAGGACTTCTGGCCGTACCTCACCGAGGGACTCGACCAGGCGTACGACGGCGACGGCAAGCTCCTCATGACGCTCTCCGACTCCATGAACGGCCGCAACGAGGACGGCACGTACAGCAACTTGCAGGCCGCCAACATCTCCGTCAACTGCGCGGACGACAAGGCGCGCTACACGCCGGAGTACGTCGAGAAGAAGCTCCCCGAATTCCGTGCGGCGTCACCGCTGTTCGGCGACTACCTGGCGTGGGGCATGGTCGGCTGCACCGACTGGGCGGTGGACGGCGCCGCCCAGCACCCGGACGTCAGCGCACCGGGAGCGCCGCCCATCGTCGTGATCGGCAACACGGGTGACCCCGCCACGCCGTACGAGGGCGCGAAGAAGATGGCGCAAGCGCTCGGCAAGGGCGTCGGCGTCGAGCTGACGTACAAGGGCCAGGGGCACGGCGCGTACGACAGCAAGAACAAGTGCGTGCGCAACGCGGTCAACGGCTATCTCCTGGACGGTACCGTGCCCAAGGAGGGCACCGTCTGCTCCTGACGCGACGAGGCCGCGCGACCCCCTGAAGCCGCCCACCGAAGCCGCCCCCGCAGGAAGCCGCCCCCCGGAGCCACTGTCGGTGACCCCACTTAGGATGGCTTGACCGTCTTCCGACGCTGTCTTCCTAGGGGGGAAGCGCTCCATGCCGCGTCTCGTACGGCCAGCTGCTCTGGCCGCCGCAGCAATACTGATGGCGGGGCTCTCCGCCGGCTGCGGCGGCTCCGGCGGGGACAAGGACGACGCGAAGCCCGCGCCGACCGGTCCCGAGCAGTCGCCGAGACCCGACCCCTCCTCGACCCTGCCCGCCTCGCTCACGAGCCAGAAGCTCGACTGGGGCGGCTGCAAGGCGGTCGGCGAAGATCCCGCGCCCGGCCCCGAGTGGCAGTGCTCGACCCTCAAAGTCCCCCTGGACTACGAGAAGCCGGACGGCGAGACGATCGACGTCGCCCTGATCCGCACCAGGTCCACGGGCAAGGGCGAGCGCATCGGTTCGCTCCTGTTCAACTTCGGCGGGCCCGGCGGCTCCGGCGTCTCCATGCTGCCGGGCTTCGCCGACATGTACGACTCGCTGCGCGGCCGGTACGACCTGGTGAGCTTCGACCCGCGCGGGGTCGGCGGCAGCGAGGGCGTGCGCTGCCGCAGCGACAAGGAGACCGCGGCCGCGGAGAAGTCCGTCGACATGACTCCCGACACCCCGGCCGAGGAAGCGGCGTACTTCAAGGACGCGGCCGACTTCGGCGCGGGCTGCGCGCGCGACGCGGGCAAGCTCCTGCGCCATGTCTCGACGGTCGAGGCCGCGCAGGACATGGACGTGATGCGCCAGGTGCTCGGCGACAAGAAGCTGCACTACATGGGCGTTTCGTACGGCACCGAACTGGGCGGCACGTACGCCCACTTGTTCCCGAAGAAGGTCGGGCGCCTCACCCTGGACGCCGTCGTCGACCCGTCCGCGGACTCGCTGGGCCACGCCAAGAACCAGACGCGGGGCTTCCAGCGCGCCCTGGAGAACTACCTGAAGTCCTCGGGCCAGGACCCCGAGGCGGGCTCGCAGAAGATCGTGCGCCTCCTCAAGCGCCTCGACTCCGAGCCGCTGCCCGCATCGGGCGGCCGGAAGCTCACGCAGTCCCTGGCGACCACCGGCATCACGGTCACGCTGTACAGCAAGGACAGCTGGCCCGCCCTGACCAGCGGCCTCGAACAGGCCGAGAAGGGCGACGGATCGGAGCTGCTCCGGCTGGCCGACGCGTACAACGAACGCTCCCCGTCCGGCCGTTACAGCACCGCGAGCCACTCGCAGCGCTCCATAGGCTGTCTCGACGCCAAGGACCGGACGACGCCCGCGCAGGCGAAGGCGCGGCTCGGCGAGTTCCGGGAGATATCGCCGGTCTTCGGCGAGTTCATGGGCTGGGACACGGCGGGCTGGTGCCATCAGTGGCCGGTGGCCGGGCTGCACGACTCCCCCGACGTGAGCGCTCCGGGCGCGGCCCCGATCCTGGTCGTCGGCAACACCGGAGACCCGGCGACGCCCTACGAAGGCGCCCGCAAGATGGCGGACGAACTGGGCAAGGGCGTCGGCGTCCAGCTGACCTGGAAGGGCGAGGGCCACGGGGCGTACGGCAGCGGCAGCGACTGCGTCGACGACACGGTCAATGCCTACCTCCTGAACGGCAAGGCACCACAGGACGGCAAGGTCTGCGAGACGTGAGAGGGCCAGGAAGTTTCAGCCCGTCCGGCGTTTGAGGACGAGCCGTCAAGGCGACGCATTGAGCCCGTCCCAGAACGATCCGCACAAGAAATGGGGGCCCGCACCTCTCGGCGCGGGCCCCCATTCCGTTCAGGCACTACGCCTAGTAGACCGGCTTCTCGGGCTCGATCTGGTTGACCCAGCCGATCACGCCGCCGCCCACGTGCACCGCGTCGCTGAAGCCCGCGGACTTCAGCACGGCGAGGACCTCCGCGGACCGGACACCCGTCTTGCAGTGCAAGACGATCTTCTTGTCCTGCGGAAGGCTCTCCAGGGCGGTGCCCATCAGGAACTCGTTCTTCGGGATCAGCTTGGCGCCGGGGATCGAGACGATCTCCCACTCGTTCTGCTCGCGCACGTCGATGATCTCGATCTTCTCGTCCCCGTCGATCCACTCCTTGAGCTGCTTGGGAGTGATCGTCGAGCCGAGCGCCGCCTCCTGGGCCTCCTCGGACACGACGCCGCAGAAG
>NZ_JBNNJZ010000098.1:0-20794 GCF_050270335.1 Streptomyces sp. NPDC059900 | reverse complement strand
GCTCACCCCGCCCACTCCCCCGTGACCGTCCTCGGCCTCGGTCTCATGGGCACCGCCCTGGCCTCCGCCCTGATCAAGGCGGGCCACCCGACCACGGTCTGGAACCGCACCGCGTCCAAGACGGGCCCCCTGGCCGCCCAGGGGGCGATCCCCGCGGCCACGGCCGGGGAAGCCGTCACCGCGAGCCCCCTCACCATCGTCTGCCTCACCACCAACGAAGCCGTCCGCGCCCTCCTCACCCCGCAGGCGCAGGCCCTCGCGGGCCGAACGGTCGTGAACCTCACGAACGGAACACCCGCCCAGGCAAGGGAGTTGGCCGACTGGGCGGCGGCCCACGGCATCACGTACATCGACGGCGGCATCATGGCCGTACCGCAGATGATCGCGACGCCCGGCGCGTACATCCTCTACAGCGGCACCGACGAGGCCGCCTTCGAGACGCACCGCCCCACCCTCGAAGCGCTCGCCGACACCAAGTGGACCGGCAAGGACCCCGGCCTCGCCGCCCTCTACGACCTCTCCCTGCTCACCGGCATGTACGGGATGGCGATGGGCGTCGCGCAGGCCTACGCGCTGATCGGCAGCGAAGGCATCCCGGCCCGCGAGTTCGCGCCGCTGCTCAGGGACTGGGTCGCGGCGATGACGGACGCGATCGTGCCGGAGACGGCCGAGGCGGTCGACACCGACCAGCACCTCACCGACGTGTCCAACCTCGCCATGAACCGCGAGGCGTACCCCAACTTCCTTCAGGCGTACGCCGAACAGGGGCTGCGGACCGACCTGTTCGAGCCCTTCCAGGGCGTCCTCGACCGCGCGGTCGAGGAGGGCTACGGCGCGGACGGCTTCTCCCGCCTGGTGACCCTGCTCAAGCAGAACTGAGGCACCAGGGCCGGGACATGAGCAGTTCTAGGGCACCAGGACGACCTTCCCCGTGGTCTCCCGACGCTCCATGGCCGCGTGGGCGCGAGCCGCGTCCGCCAGCGGGAACGTCTGTACCGCGGGCACCAACTCCCGCTTCGCGGCGGCCTCCAGGGCCCGCCGCTGAAGGCCGGGCCCGTCCTCGGGCCGCTCGATCAGCTGGAGCAGCGCGTTGGTCACGGTGATCCCCCGCTCCTCCACCGCCCCCGCGTCCGGCTCGAACCCTTCCTGCGAGGACCAGCCGATGACGACGTAGCGCCCGCCCTGACCGAGCAGTCCGAACGCGGCGGCCGACTTCGCGCCGCCCACCCCGTCGAGCACGACGCTCACTTCACGCCCGTCGAGCCGCTCCCGCACGAGGTCCGCCCAGCCGGGTTCGTTGTAGTCAACGGCGAGATCGGCGCCGAGTTCCCGGACGACCCCGACCTTGTCCGCCCCGCCGGCGGCGCCGATCACGACCGCCCCGAGCGCACGGGCGTACTGCACGACGAGCCGTCCGACGCCCCCGGCGGCGGACGTCACGAGCACCACGTCGTCGGCGGTCAGCCGGGCGGCATCAAGGAGCCCCATGGTCGTGGCCCCGGTCATCACCATGGTCACCGCGGCCTCGAACCCGAGCCCGTCCGGCACCTCGTGCAGCTGCGCGAGATCGGCCACGGCGAGCTCGGCGTACCCGCCGGGTTCGCTGCGCGGGGTCACCACGGCCCGCCCCAGCCACACGTCGTCCACACCGGGGCCGACCGCGTCGACGATCCCGGCGACCTCCCCGCCGAAGACGGAGGGGAGCTCGGGCAGCGGCGGCGCCATGTCACTGGCGTCGCCCCGCCGCATGACGGTCTCGACGTGGTGAACTCCCGCCGCGCGCACGGCGATACGCACCTGGCCCGGCCCCGCGACGGGGTCGGGCAGGGTCTCGTACGTCAGGTTCTCTGCGGGACCGAACTCGTGCAGGACGACAGCGCGCATGGTGTGCTCCTCGGGACATCGGAACGTCGGAACGTCGATGCACACCATCCTGAAACCCCAAGCAAACTTGAGGTCAAGCCCACCGCCCCGCCGGGCGGCTCAGAGCTTGCGCGCCACCTCGGTAGCCCAGTACGTGAGGATCATGTTGGCGCCCGCGCGCTTGATGCCGGTGAGCGATTCCATGATCGCCTGGTCCCGGTCGATCCAGCCGCGCTCGGCGGCGGCCTCGATCATCGAGTACTCGCCGGAGATCTGGTACGCGGCGACCGGCACGTCCACGGCGTCGGCGACCTTCGACAGGATGTCCAGGTAGGGCCCCGCGGGCTTCACCATGACCATGTCGGCGCCCTCTTCGAGGTCGAGCGCAAGCTCGCGCAGGGACTCACGGCTGTTGGCCGGGTCCTGCTGGTAGGTCTTGCGGTCGCCCTTCAGGGACGAGCCGACGGCCTCGCGGAAGGGGCCGAAGAAGGCGGAGGAGTACTTCACGGTGTAGGCGAGGATGGAGACGTCCTCGTGTCCCACCTGGTCCAACGCGTCCCGGATGACACCGATCTGACCGTCCATCATGCCGCTCGGGCCCACCACGTGGGCGCCCGCGTCGGCCTGGACCTGCGCCATCTCGGCGTACCGCTCAAGGGTGGCGTCGTTGTCGACGCGCCCCTCGGAGTCCAGGACACCGCAGTGGCCGTGGTCGGTGAACTCGTCGAGGCACAGGTCGGACATGACGATGAGGTCGTCGCCGACCTCCGCGCGCACGTCGCGCAGCGCGACCTGGAGAATCCCGTCCGGATCGGTGCCGACGGTCCCGGCGGCGTCCTTCTTCTCCTCCTCCGGCACTCCGAAGAGCATGATCCCGGAGACCCCGGCCTCCATCGCCTCGACGGCGGCCTTCTTCAGGCTGTCGCGGGTGTGCTGGACGACGCCGGGCATGGCGCCGATCTCCACGGGCGCGCTGATTCCCTCGCGCACGAACGCGGGCAGGATCAGGTCGGCCGGATGCAGCCGCGTCTGGGCGACCATGCGCCGCATGGCGGGCGTGGTCCGAAGGCGCCGGGGCCGCGCTCCGGGAAACGATCCGTACTTGGTCACTGTCTCTCTCACCTCACGAAAAGACTCCGGCCCCGGCTGAAGGAACTCAGCCGGGGCCAGGGAAATGATTCAGCCCGTCCGGCGTTTGAGGACGAACTCGGCGAAGCCGGTGATTTACGGTACGCCGGAGTCCGTCCGCGGCCGAAGGCTACGGTGCCGCACGCCGCCTACGGGAACCCGGCCGCCGCTCGCTGGGCCGGGTGACGGGGTCCCCCGCCTCCAGGGCGGAGAGCCGGCGCCGGGTACCGAACTCGGCCAACGCCTCGGCGAGCTTGTGCACGGACGGCTCCGGAGCCATCACGTCCACCCGGAGCCCGTGCTCCTCCGCCGTCTTGGCGGTGGCGGGACCGATACACGCGATGACGGTGACGTTGTGCGGCTTGCCCGCGATGCCGACCAGGTTCCGCACGGTCGACGAGGACGTGAAGAGCACGGCGTCGAACCCGCCGCCCTTGATCGCCTCACGCGTGTCCGCCGGGGGCGGCGACGCGCGCACCGTCCGGTAGGCGGTCACGTCGTCGACCTCCCACCCGAGGTCGATGAGCCCGGCGACAAGCGTCTCCGTGGCAATGTCGGCGCGCGGCAGGAAGACGCGGTCGATCGGGTCGAAGACGGGGTCGTACGGCGGCCAGTCCTCCAGGAGACCGGCGGCGGACTGCTCGCCGCTGGGCACCAGGTCGGGCTTCACGCCGAAGGCGATGAGCGCGGCAGCGGTCTGCTCGCCCACGGCCGCGACCTTGATCCCGGCGAAGGCGCGCGCGTCGAGCCCGTACTCCTCGAACTTCTCGCGTACGGCCTTGACGGCGTTCACCGAGGTGAAGGCGATCCACTCGTAGCGGCCCGTGACGAGCCCCTTGACCGCGCGCTCCATCTGCTGCGGCGTGCGGGGCGGCTCCACGGCGATGGTGGGCACCTCGTGCGGCACCGCGCCGTAGGAGCTCAGCTGGTCGGAGAGCGAGGCCGCCTGCTCCTTCGTACGGGGGACGAGTACCCGCCATCCGAAGAGCGGCTTCGACTCGAACCACGACAGCTGGTCGCGCTGGGCGGCGGCGGACCGCTCACCGACCACGGCTATGACGGGCTGGCCTCCGTCGGGCGAGGGCAGCACCTTCGCCTGCTTGAGTACCTGCGCGATCGTGCCGAGGGTCGCCTGCCAGGTGCGCTGACGCGTCGTCGTACCGGCGGCGGTGACCGTCATCGGGGTGTCCGGCTTGCGTCCGGACGACACCAGTTCACCGGCGGCCGATGCCACGGAGTCCAGGGAGGTCGACACGACCAGGGTCCCGTCGGACGCCCCCACCTCGCTCCAGCAGCGGTCGGAAGCGGTGCGCGCGTCGACGAAACGCACGTCCGTGCCCTGTGCGTCGCGCAGCGGAACACCCGCGTAGGCGGGTACACCGACCGCCGCCGCGATGCCGGGCACGACCTCGAAGGCGATGCCTTCGGCGGCGCAGGCGAGCATCTCCTCGGCCGCGTACGTGTCGAGGCCGACGTCGCCGCTGACGGCACGCACGACCCGCCTGCCGCCCCTGGCCGCCTCCATGACAAGATTGGTCGCGGCTCGCACAGAAGACGCTTCGGCGATCGCTGACGCGTCGTCAACTGCCCCTGGCCGAGGTGTGTCCACACCTCCCCTGGCATGCGCGCGAACGACGTCGAGCACATCCGGCTCGGCGATCAGTACGTCCGCTCGGGCCAGCGCCTCCACGGCGCGCAGCGTGAGTAGTCCCGGATCTCCGGGTCCGGCACCAAGGAAGGTGACGTGCCCGTGTGCGGGAAGGCCGGGAAGGTTCGAGGTGGGGCTCAAAGTGCTCGCTCCCCCATCAGACCGGCCGCGCCCTTGGCAAGCATCTCGGCAGCGAGTTCACGGCCGAGCGCCAAGGCTTGGTCATGCGTCTCGGGCACGGGACCGGTGGTGGACAGCTGCACCAGCGCCGAGCCGTCGGTTGCCCCGACGACGCCGCGCAGGCGCATTTCCTTGACAATCTGCCCGTCGGCCAACAGGTCGGCCAGCGCTCCCACAGGTGCGCTGCAGCCGGCCTCCAGGGCGGCGAGCAGGGATCGCTCGGCGGTCACGGCGGCCCGGGTGTACGGGTCGTCGAGCTCGGCGAGCGCGGCGGTCAGCGACGCGTCGGACGCGGCGCATTCGATCGCCAGTGCCCCCTGGCCGGGGGCGGGCAGAACTGTGTCGACCGACAGGAAGTCGGTCACCTCGTCGATCCTGCCGACGCGGTTGAGGCCCGCGGCGGCCAGGACGACGGCGTCGAGCTCACCCTTGCGCACGAATCCGATGCGGGTGTCGATGTTCCCGCGGATCGGCACGGTCTCTATGGCGATCCCGTGGTTGCGGGCGTAGGCGTTGAGCTGCGCCATGCGGCGGGGCGAGCCCGTGCCGATGCGCGCGCCGCCCGGCAGCTCCGGGAAGGTCATCCCGTCGCGTGCGATGAGCACGTCACGGGGGTCCTCGCGCAGCGGCACCGCGGCCAGGGCCAGGTCGTCCGGCTGTGCGGTCGGCAGGTCCTTCAGCGAGTGCACGGCGAAGTCGACCTCGCCGCCGAGCAGCGCGTCGCGCAGCGCGGTCACGAAGACGCCGGTGCCGCCGATCTGCGCCAGGTGCTCACGGGACGTATCGCCGTACGTCGTGATCTCCACGAGCTCTACGGGGCGGCCGGTCAACCGGCGTACGGTCTCGGCCACTTGCCCGGACTGGGCCATGGCCAGCTTGCTGCGCCGTGTCCCGAGCCTGAGTGCCCTCTCGGTCATGCCCGGCCTCGATTCGGATCTGATTGCGGTGCGTTCTGATCGGTGGATTCGTTGATCTTGTCGGCCCTGCTGACGGCGGCGACCGTCTGCGGGTCGAGATCGAAGAGGGTGCGCAGCGCGTCCGCGTACCCGGCGCCGCCGGGCTCGCCGGCCAGCTGCTTGACCCGCACGGTGGGTGCGTGGAGCAGCTTGTCGACGACGCGGCGGACGGTCTGGGTGATCTCCGCGCGCTCCTTCTCGTCCAGTCCGGGGAGCCGTCCGTCGAGCCGGGCGATCTCGCCGGCGACGACGTCGGCGGCCATGGTGCGCAGGGCGACCACGGTCGGCGTGATGTGCGCGGCCCGCTGCGCGGCGCCGAAGGCGGCGACCTCGTCGGAGACGATCGCGCGGACCTGCTCCACGTCGTCGGCCATCGGGGCGTCGGCGGACGCGTCGGCGAGCGACTCGATGTCGACGAGGCGTACGCCTTCGATGCGGTGCACGGCGGCGTCGATGTCACGGGGCATCGCCAGGTCGAGCAGCGCGAGCAGGACGTTGCCCGTCTCGACGAGCGAGGGGCGGCGGCGCAGCTCGGGCACCCGGCCGGTGGCGGCCACGGCCGCGGCGAGCGCGGTGATCGTGTCGGCCTCGTTCTGCGGATCGTCGCGGCGCGCGGCGGGCGCGTTGTCCACCCAGGCCGCGTGCTGCTCCAGAGTGGCGGCGTCCATCCCGGCCACTGCGTCCTCGCCCATGACGGAGAAGCCGACGCCGCGGGGCACGGCCGCACCGTCGCCGGAGAGCCCGAGCGGGCACGCCTCGTCGGTGTCGGGGGCGGTGTCGTACGGACCGGAGGATGCCGCGGGCGTCGCGGAGCCGGTCGCCGGTACGCGCGGCGCGGGTGCGCCCACCGCGACGGGCGTGCCCGCACGGTCGGCGACCGAGGCCGCAACGGCTTCGCCGGTCAGCACGAGGCCCGTGGCGCCGGTGCAGGAGACGGCGACATCTGCACGTGTCAGTTCGGCCGCCACCTGGTCCATCGGCACGGCGCGCGCGACGGTGCCCGTGGCGCCCGCGGTCAGGATCTCGGCCAGGCGGTGCGCCCGCTCCAGGGTGCGGTTGGCGACGACGACCTCTTCGATCCCGGCGCGCGCGAGGGTGGCCGCGGCGAGCGAGGACATGGATCCGGCGCCGATGACCAGGGCGCGCTTGCCCTTGACCCAGGTCTCGACCGGCTCGCGCCCGGCGAGCTGTTCGAGGCCGAAGGTCACGAGCGACTGCCCGGCCCGGTCGATGCCGGTCTCCGAGTGCGCGCGCTTGCCGACCCGCAGGGCCTGCTGGAAGAGGTCGTTGAGCAGCCGCCCCGCGGTGTGCAGCTCCTGGGCGCGCGCGAGGGTGTCCTTGATCTGGCCGAGGATCTGGCCCTCGCCGACGACCATCGAGTCCAGGCCGCAGGCCACCGAGAACAGGTGGTGGACGGCGCGGTCCTCGTAGTGGACGTAGAGATAAGGGGTGAGCTCCTCCAGGCCGACGCCGCTGTGCTGGGCGAGCAGCGTGGACAGCTCGGCGACGCCCGCGTGGAACTTGTCCACGTCGGCGTACAGCTCGATGCGGTTGCAGGTGGCGAGCACGGCCGCTTCGGCGGCGGGCTCGGCGGCGAGCGTGTCCTGGAGCAGCTTGGCCTGCGCGTCGGCGGCCAGGGCGGCGCGTTCGAGCACGCTCACCGGGGCGCTGCGGTGGCTCAGCCCTACGACGAGAAGACTCATGCCGGCATCACGGCGGGGACGTCCCCGTCGGGTCCTTTCCGCTGCTGCTTGGCGGCGGCGGGCGGCACGACACCGTCGTCCGGGGCTTCCTCGCCGGCCTTGCGCTGCTCGTGGAAGGCGAGGATCTGCAGCTCGATGGAGAGGTCCACCTTGCGTACGTCGACGCCTTCGGGCACGGAGAGGACGGTGGGCGCGAAGTTCAGGATCGAGGTCACGCCGGCGGCGACGAGCCGCTCGCAGACCTGCTGGGCGGCGCCCGCCGGGGTGGAGATGACGCCGATGGAGACGCCGTTGTCGCTGATGATCTTTTCGAGGTCGTCCGTGTGCTGCACCGGCATGCCCGCGACGGGCGTGCCCGCCATCGCGGGGTCGGCGTCGATCAGGGCGGCGACCCGGAAGCCGCGCGAGGCGAACCCGCCGTAATTGGCAAGCGCCGCACCGAGGTTACCGATACCGACGATCACCACGGGCCAGTCCTGGGTCAGGCCGAGCTCGCGGGAGATCTGGTAGACGAGGTACTCGACGTCGTAGCCCACACCGCGCGTCCCGTACGAACCGAGGTAGGAGAAGTCCTTGCGCAGCTTCGCGGAGTTGACCCCCGCGGCGGCCGCGAGCTCCTCGGAGGAGACCGTGGGCACCGAGCGCTCCGACAGTGCGGTGAGGGCTCGGAGGTACAGCGGAAGCCTGGCGACGGTGGCCTCGGGAATCCCTCGGCTGCGGGTCGCCGGTCGGTGAGTTCGGCCAGTTGCCACGGTGCTCCTGCGGGTAGAGCGGGGCTGCAGGCGGTCACACGTCCCCAGACCGCCCCGTCGAATGCAGGCTATGTCTTTGTGAACGCGTGCACAAAGATAGTGTCCGATTTGCCCGGCCAACGTGACCGGGGTCACGCGCCCCGGGCGCGCATTCCTGGAACCGGCGCACAGGGGGCGGCGTTGCTCATTTGATGGGGGCAAAACCGCACACTCTCCTCACGATCATCGCCCCCGAGACCAAACCGCCCACGATCCTAAGGGACCATTCGGGCCGTTTGTACTCGTCGGTCAGTGACGATTCGGACTACGGAGCGAGCGCGCGGCGCAGCCGCTCTTCGTCCACACGCCAGAAGGTGTGCTGCTCCCCGTCGACCAGAACCACCGGGATCTGCTCCCAGTAGGCCCGGTTGAGCTCTTCGTCCTGCGTGATGTCCTTCTTCTCCCACGCGACCTCCAGCTCGCCGCAGACCTTCTCGATCACCAGCTGTGCGTCATCACACAGATGACAGCCGGGCTTGCCGATCAAGGTGACGGTCCGGTCCGCGGGCTTCTTCTTCTCCGTACGGCGAAAAATCGGGCTCATGACACCATTCTCGCCCCGCCGACGCGCCGCACGGCCCGCCATTTGCCCGCCCGTTTAACGGTGTGGTCGCGGAGAGTTCACAGCGTGGAATCCTGCCGACTCCGGAACGACCGAACGAACTAGCTATGCTCACGACATGGCCGCTCTCGGATGGCTCACCCCCCGTAGGCGCTCCGCCACCGCGCGGAGCGTGTTGGCAGGCGAGGCCTCGGCTGAGGCAGCGCGCAAGTCTTCCCAGGAGCTGGAGGCACTCGACGAGGCCGCGGCCGCCGCGGCTCTCTCGGAGGAGCCCGCTCCGGAGGAACCCGCCGAGCCGGAGTTCCCGGTCGTCGGCGACGACAAGGCCGCTGCCTTCTTCGACCTCGACAACACCGTGATGCAGGGCGCCGCGATCTTCCACTTCGGCCGCGGCCTCTACAAGCGGAAGTTCTTCGAGCGCCAGGAGCTGGCCAGATTCGCCTGGCAGCAGGCGTGGTTCAGGCTCGCGGGCGTCGAGGACCCCGAGCACATGCAGGACGCCCGCGACAGCGCCCTGTCCATCGTCAAGGGCCACCGCGTCGCCGAGCTGATGTCCATCGGCGAGGAGATCTACGACGAGTACATGGCCGAGCGCATCTGGCCCGGCACGCGCGCCCTGGCCCAGGCCCACCTCGACGCGGGCCAGAAGGTCTGGCTGGTCACGGCCGCCCCGGTGGAGACCGCGACGATCATCGCCCGCCGCCTCGGCCTGACCGGCGCGCTCGGCACGGTCGCCGAGTCCATGGACGGCATCTATACGGGAAAGCTGGTCGGCGAGCCCCTGCACGGCCCCGCGAAGGCCGAGGCGGTCCGGGCACTGGCATCGGCGGAGGGCCTGGACCTGGCCCGCTGCGCCGCGTACAGCGATTCGCACAACGACATCCCGATGCTCTCGCTCGTCGGGCATCCGTACGCGATCAATCCCGACGCCAAGCTGCGCAAGCACGCGCGCGAGCGGGACTGGCGTCTGCGGGACTACCGCACCGGCCGCAAGGCCGCGAAGGTCGGCATCCCGGCCGCGGCGGGCGTCGGCGCCCTGGCGGGCGGCACGGCCGCGGCCATCGCCCTGCACCGCCGCCGCCACTGAACATTCTCTCGGTCCTACCCCGGCCCGGCTCCCGCCAGTCACGTTGGTAGCACTCGACCACAACACGCACCTCGCTTAGACGGAATGTGACCCACTTCGATCAATAAGCGGTCACTGTGCGCTACTTGAACGGGCATCGACCGGTAACAGAAGCGACGTAATCGGTGATTTGAGCAACTGGGTGTAGTGCCGCCTGTACGAAGCGTTATTCTCCTCAGACGCATTACGGACCCCACACGTCGCTACGACGGGTGAACGGTTCCGCACTGCACGTGATGGAAGCTCTGCCTCTGGGAGTCCCGTGTACCCACACGTCGGGGTTGACGCCTCGGGCCTGGCTACGCTGCGCGCAACGGTCGCCGACCGCTTGCGCGGCTTCGTCCCCACCGCGTACGCCGGACCCGCCGTCCCCGCATTTGCCGTCCCCACACCCGCCGGGCCGCTCTACGCCCTGGCGGACAGCGGCGCGGCGGTCAGCAGACGGGCTCGTTCCGCCTCTGCCGCCACCTCAACCCCCACCCACCGCCGTCCCGCCGCGGACAGCGACAGCGCCCGCATGATGGATCTCGTCGAACGCGCCCAGGCGGGCGAGTCCGACGCCTTCGGCCGTCTCTACGACCAGTACAGCGACACGGTCTACCGCTACATCTACTACCGCGTCGGCGGCAAAGCGACCGCCGAGGACCTCACCAGCGAGACCTTTCTGCGCGCCCTGCGCCGCATCAGCACGTTCACCTGGCAGGGCCGCGACTTCGGCGCCTGGCTGGTCACGATCGCCCGCAACCTGGTCGCCGACCACTTCAAATCGAGCCGATTCCGTCTCGAAGTGACCACCGGCGAAATGCTCGACGCGAACGAGGTCGAGCGCAGCCCCGAGGACTCCGTCCTGGAGTCCCTCTCCAACGCCGCACTGCTCGACGCCGTGCGCCGCCTCAACCCCCAGCAGCAGGAGTGCGTGACCCTGCGCTTCCTCCAGGGCCTCTCGGTCGCCGAGACCGCCCGGGTGATGGGCAAGAACGAGGGCGCGATCAAGACCCTCCAGTACCGCGCGGTCCGTACCCTCGCCCGGCTCCTGCCGGACGACGCGCGCTAGCACCGCACCCCGCCGATAGCCCTCTGTAGCCGTACGGAGTGTTCAACTCACCCTCCGTGGCGGCCAGATGGCCGTCGCGGAATTAGGGCGGTCCGATCATCCTCCGTCCGTAACCCAAGTGCCGCGACGCTCGTTGTGCGGGATGCAGGCTCCCTGTGGTCGCCCCCTGATTACCTCCGCTCACTCGATCGTGTGGATGTGCTCAGGTCGTGCAACCCTCAGGACCCCCTGGGGAGTCGACCGTCATGACGAGAGGAGGTGCCGCCAGTGATCGCAAACGTATCGGCACACCGGCGGGCGAACGCCTTCGCCCAAGCCCTTGAGGAGCAATCCGACCAGGGCCCGGCGGCCGAGCAGACCGAAGGTTCCGTCACACCCGCTCCCGCGCCGTCGGAACAAACGGCTCAGGAGCGCATGTTGACGCTCACGAACGGCCTCGGCGATCTGCCGAAGCCGGAGCTGGATCCCGAGGTCAAAGTGGTCCAGCGGGCCCAGCTCGTAGCCGCCATGGAAGCCATGCTCCTGGAGGGCACGGCCGCGGGCGGTGGGACCATCGGCACCTCGGTGCCCGAACAGCGGTCCCGCAAGGGTGCCCACCGGGCCACGGGACTGCGCAAACTGAAGCCGCGCTCCAGGCTGTCTAAAGGCATCGCCGCGGGCGGGCTCACCGTCGGCGTGGCCGCCGGGGCGTTCAGCGGAGTGGCCGCCGCCAGCTCCGACGCACTGCCGGGCGATTCGCTCTACGGCCTCAAGCGCGGCATGGAGGACCTCAAGCTCGGCATGGCCGACGGCAACAGCGACAGGGGCGGGATCTATCTCGACCACGCCTCGACGCGCCTGAACGAAGCCCGCCGGCTGATGGAGCGGGGCCGCTCCGGCGAACTCGACCACGAATCCCTTGCCGAGATCAGGCGGGCCCTCTCCGGCATGCGGCACGACGCCACGGAAGGCCACCGCCTGCTGCACGAGGCGTACGAACGCGACGGCTCGCTCGGTCCCATGCAGACCCTGTCCGCCTTCTCCGAGTCGCACCGCAGCAGCTGGCGCGACCTCCAGAGCAGGCTGCCCGTCCAGCTCGGCGACGTGGGCGAGCAGGTGAACTCGGTCTTCGACGCGATGGACCAGGAAGTGGAACCCCTCCGCTCCCTCTTCCCCCGCGCCCCGGAGAAGGGCGACACCACCGGCCGGCCGAGCCAGGGCGGCGACACCGGAGCCTCGGCCCCGGACAGCCCCTCGGCCCCGGACTCCTCGCCGCGGGACGGAGCGAGCGCCGACAAGAGCGAGCCCCGCCCCTCGGCGCCGGACAAGGGCGAGGACGACGGCTTGCTGGGCGGCAACACGGGCGGCCTCCTGGACCCCCCGAAGTCCGACACGACGCCGAGCAGCCCGTCGAACGGCGATTCGTCCGACCAGGAGACCCCGGCCCCGAAGAAGCCGGACGTCACGGTGCCTCCGATCCTCCCCGGCCTGCTGCCGGGCCTGGGGATCGACGAGGAGGACGCGAAGTAATCCAGCTGATGCGCGAACGCCGGAGGGGCTGAAATTTTTCAGCCCCTCCGGCGTTTGAGGAGCGGGGTCTGGGGCGGAGCCCCGGTTTCGGGAAGGGGCGGGACTGGGGAAAGCCCCGCAGGGCCCGCCCTGACCCGCACCCGGCTCCCCCTCAGAAGAAGACCGACCGCCGCTGCACGAGCAGCTTGTACAGCGTGTGCTGAATCTGCTCCCGCACCTGATCGGTGAGGTTGAACATCAGCATCGGATCCTCGGCCGCCTCCGGCGGATATCCGTCCGTAGGAATCGGCTCCCCGAACTGGATGGTCCACTTCGTCGGCAGCGGCAACGCCCCCAGCGGCCCGAGCCAGGGGAACGTAGGCGTGATCGGGAAGTAGGGGAAGCCGAGCACCCGCGCCAGCGTCTTCGCGTTGCCGATCATCGGGTAGATCTCCTCCGCCCCCACGATCGAGCACGGAATGATCGGCGTGCCCGCACGCAGAGCGGTGGAGACGAACCCGCCACGGCCGAACCGCTGAAGCTTGTAGCGGTCGCTGAACGGCTTGCCGATGCCCTTGAACCCCTCCGGCATCACCCCGACCAGCTCACCCCGCTCAAGGAGCCGCTCGGCGTCCTCGGCGCACGCCAGGGTGTGCCCCGCCTTGCGCGCCAGTTCGTTGACCACCGGCAGCATGAAGACGAGGTCCGCCGCGAGCAGCCGCAGATGCCGCCCCTCGGGGTGGTTGTCGTGCACGGCGACCTGCATCATCAGGCCGTCGAGCGGCAGCGTCCCGGAGTGGTTGGAGACGATCAGCGCTCCGCCCTCGGACGGGATGTTCTCGATGCCCTTCACCTCGACGCGGAAGTACTTCTCGTACAGCGGCCGCACCAGTGACATCAGGACCTGGTCGGTGAGCTCCTCGTCGTAACCGAAGTCGTCGACCTCGTAGTCGCCGGTGAGCCGCCGGCGCAGAAACGCGAGGCCGCCCGCGATACGCCGCTCCAGGCCACCGCCGCCCTCCCGCGGCTGCGGCACGGCACCGGCCGCTGTGACCGGCCCGGCGGCCTCCTGCCGCGAAGGCTGCGGCTCGGCCCTTTCCACCTGCGCTTCCCCGTCCTGCTTGTCCGGCACGGCCGTGACCTCACGCACGGCTGCCGGATCGTTCTTGCGCCGGGCCGCGCCCCTGCGCCGCGACGGGCGCTGCGCACCCGCGCGCGACCGGTCGTCGTCGAACGGAATGACCTTGGCGTCCGCCATCGTTGACGCTCTCCTCAGTTGGCGCTCTGGTTGCCCGCGAAGGGCAGCGTGGCGATCCGGTCGATGGCCCCCGCGACGGCCTGCGGCGGCAGAAGTCCCGGACCCCGACTGCGTACGAAGTCCGCGAAGGTCTCCGCGGTCGTGTACTTGGGGCTGAAGCCCAGTGTCTCGCGCATCTGCCGGGTGGCGACGACCCGGCCATGGGTGAGCAGCCTGATCTGCTCGGGCGAGAAGTCCGTCGCGCCCAGGGTGCGCAGCGCCTGGCCGACCCAGGTGACCGCGGGCATGAACACCGGGAGCGTGGGACGCCCCAGGCGCCGTGCGCACTGCGAGAGCAGCAGCAGGCCGTCGCCCGCGATGTTGAACGTGCCGCTGTTGAGCGTCCCGCGCTCGGGCTCGCGCGCCCCGAGCCGGAGCACCTCGATCGCGTCGTCCTCGTGCACGAACTGCAACCGTGGGTCGTAGCCGAAAACGGTCGGCAGGACCGGCAGCGAGAAGTACTCGGCGAGCGGGAACTCCGCGGTGGGGCCCAGGATGTTCGCGAAGCGCAGCACGCAGACCGCCACGTCCGGGCGGCGGCGCGCGAATCCGCGTACGTAGCCCTCGACCTCGACGGTGTCCTTGGCGAAGCCGCCGCTCGGCAGCGACTTCGGCGGCGTCGTCTCGGTGAAGACCGCGGGGTCGCGCGGCGCGGAGCCGTACACATTGGTGCTCGACTTCACCACGAGCCGCTTGACCGTGGGCGACTTCTGGCAGGCACCGAGCAGCTGCATGGTGCCGATGACGTTGGTTTCCTTCAGCGAGCCGCGATTGCCGCCGGCCAGCGCGGTGCCCGTGACGTCCATGTGCACGACCGTGTCGACGGAGAACTCGGCGAGCACCTTGGCGATCGCGGGCTGCCGGATGTCGGCCTGCACGAAGTCGGCGCCGCCCAGATGGTGCTCCGGGGGAACCGCGTCGACGGCGACCACCCGGTCGACGTCGGGGTCCCGCAGCGCGCGTCGGACGAACCGCCCGCCCAGTTGTCGGGCCACCCCGGTCACGAGCACGACCTTGCCCAAGATCAGCGCCTGCCTTCCCCAGCCCTTGAAGTCCTGCCGCGCCCCAACATTTCTCTCCTGGCACACGCTAGCGGGTCGATGTTGCGCTGTGATGACCGCCCGATGCAGGAAGTGACGACAGCCCCAACACATGCGCACGGACCTGGTCCTATGCCCAGACCAGGACGTACGCCGGATCGGGACGCACATCCTGCCCAGAGCGTACGTTCGAAACAAGCCCCGGGGTGGTCCGGTACGGCCCGAAAACCGGCCGGAAGACGCCCCGGCGGGCATTCCGAAGACAACCGGGCGAGTTCCCCGCCAACAACCCGCTTCCCCGCCAACAACCCGGCGAGTACCCCGAAAACGCCGAAGCCCTCCCGCCGGATGACGGGAGGGCTTCGGTACGCGCTTGTACAGCTGTCGCTTACTTCTTGTTGCGACGCTGAACGCGGGTGCGCTTCAGCAGCTTGCGGTGCTTCTTCTTGGCCATCCGCTTGCGCCGCTTCTTGATAACAGAGCCCACGACTACCCTCGCTCACTTCTCTTCACTCGGTGCGGGGCAGCTGACTGGGCCCACACGACCTACGTCGGCCCTAGCCTACCCGCCCCGTGGTGAGGGACGTAATCGAGGGGGATCGACCGACTCCGATCAGCCCGCCTCGACTCCTACGTAGGACTCGCGGAGGTACTCGTGAACCGCCTGCTCCGGGACCCGGAAGGACCTCCCGACCCGGATGGCGGGCAGATGACCGCTGTGCACCAAGCGGTACACGGTCATCTTGGACACTCGCATCACCGAGGCGACTTCCGCCACGGTCAAGAACTGAACCTCGTTCAGCGGCCTCTGGTCTGCAGCCATGACACCCCACCTGAACCTTCCGCACATGACGGGCACCGGCTTCCCCTTCCGGTGACTCTTCGTCTCTGCGCGCTCACTCCCCAGACTAGGGGCGGATGATGCGAGTGGGGAAGAGGAGTAGCGATCGGCCGCCTACTGTGACAGACACGCTCGATTGAGTACATAGCGAGTAAGCGGTCGGTAGTAATCAGACCGCACAGCGTCATCAAGCGGAACGACGACGGACACCTGCCCCTCGGCCTCTCCGACGAACAGCGCGGGATCATCCGTATCCGCCAGACCGATCGCCTCGAACCCCAGCTGACCTGCCCCGCAGACCCATCCGTGGTCCCCGATGACGAGCTCGGGAAGCAGCCCTCCGACCCCCGCGGCGGCCGCGAGCGCGGCTCGAACCGGGAGCGGGGAGTGGGTGTGTGCGCCGGTGTCACTCCCGGCGGGACGCGCGCCGGGTTCCCGCACCAGCGCGACTCCTTGTACGTAGTCAAGGTTGTACGTGCGTAGACCGAACCGGGTCGTTATGTCGACACTGTCGCCCTGCGCGGGGGTGAGGACGGTGCACCCGGCCGCCGACAAAGCGTCCGCCAGCGCGGCGTAGAAGCCGAGGAGACGGTGCGGATGACCTGTCCCGAGAAGCACGGGAATCCGCCTTCGGGCGGCGTCCGCGAGCCTCTCGGCGAAGGCGTCGAGCGCGGCCAGCGTCCGCTCGGGGTCGATGACATCGGCCCCCGAGGTGTGCTGCGGGTCGGCGGAGACCCCGCACTTGTCCGCCATCAGCCCCAGCAGATCTCCGGGGCCCCAGCTCCACTCGGGGTCGAGCCCCAGGAGTATCCGGGGGTCCCGGGCCGCGAAGAGCCGATAACTCCGCAGGCTCTCTTCCCGCAAGGTGGCCACGGGCCCGGCCAACCGGGCAGCCAACAGATGCGCACGCAACGCTCCGGTGCTCAACACGGGCTCGATGCTGACGCATGACCGGGACGCGCACCCCCAAAACCCCGGAAAACCCCCACAGTTGGGCTAACGCGACGTACTCTCACATGCGGCCCCTCCCGCTGCCCTACGGCAGGAGCCCCCGCAGCGGAAACGCCGCCCGGCGAGCGGCAAGCACCGCCTGGTCGAGCCGGTCCGCGGGGTCATACCCCTCGGACCAGTCCGCCCAGGCAACGGGCCACCGCCCATCACTCATCCGCGCGGGAGCCAACTGCCGGGTACGAGCGAAGACTTCCTGCCGCCAGGCCTCCGGAATCATCGCCGAGGGATCGATCTCCTTCCCCGCGGCGACAGCGGTCAGATGAGTCCACGACCGGGGCACCACATCCACCACGGCATACCCGCCACCGCCCAGAGCGACCCACCGCCCCTCGGCGTACGAGTGCGCCAGCTCATGGCAGGCCACCTGCACCGCCCGCTGCGCGTCGAGCGAAACGGCAAGGTGGGCCAGCGGATCCTCGAAGTGCGTGTCGGCCCCGTGCTGAGTGACGAGCACCTGCGGCCGGAACTGCGCCAGCAACTCCGGCACGACGGAGTGGAACGCCCGCACCCACCCCGCGTCCCCGGTCCCGGCCGGCAACGCCACATTCACCGCCGAGCCTTCGGCGGCCCCGGCCGCTCCCGTCTCCTCGGGCCACCCGGTCTGCGGAAACAGCGTCCGCGGGTGCTCGTGCATCGAGATCGTCAGAACCCGCGGATCGTCCCAGAAGGCCGCCTGCACCCCGTCCCCGTGGTGCACGTCCACGTCCACGTACGCGACCCGCTCGGCGCCCAGTTCGAGCAGTCGCGCGATGGCCAGCGCGGCGTCGTTGTAGATACAGAACCCCGAGGCGGACCCCGGCATCGCGTGGTGCAGCCCGCCCGCGAAGTTCACCGCGTGCAGCGCTTCCCCGCGCCACACCGCCTCGGCCGCTCCCACCGACTGCCCGGCGATCAGCGACGACACCTCGTGCATCCCCGCGAAGGCGGGATCGTCCGCGGTGCCCAGGCCATAGCTGCCGTCCGCCGACGCGGGATCGGCGGATGCGGCCTTGACCGCGTCCACATAGTCCTCGCGGTGCACGAGCCGCAGCGTCGAGTCACCGGCCCGCTTGGCCGCGACGACGTCCACCTCGCGGTCGAGCCCGAAGGCACCGACCAGACTTCTGGTCAGCGCGAGCCTGACCGGGTCCATGGGGTGCTCAGGACCGAAGTCATAGCCCGTTACTGCCTCGTCCCACATCAGCTGTGCGCGGCCGCTCATGCCCGTCACCGTATCGGTCCGCTCCGGGGGCGAAGGAACGGGCGTACAACAAGGTCGCGAGCACCAACACCATGGGAACGAGCATCGCCGCGCGGTAGTTCCAGGCATCCCCGAGCGCCCCTACCAGCGGAGAACCGATCAGGAACCCCACGTAGTTGAAGACATTGAGCCGCGCGACAGCGGCGTCCGAGGCCCCCGGGAAGAGCCGCCCAGCCGCCGCGAACGTCTGCGGAACGATCACACACAACCCGAGCCCGAGCACCGTGAAGCCCAGAATCCCGGTCCACGCCCCCGGCGCCGCCGCCACGACCGCGAACCCGAGAGCGGCCACCACCGACCCGGCCCGCACCACCGCCACGGCCCCGAACCGCCGCACGCCGAGATCCCCGAGCCCCCGCCCGAGCAGGGTCATGACCATGTAGACGTTGTAGGGGACGGTCGAGACCTCCTCCGAACTCCCGAGCACGTCCTGCAGATACTTCGCGCTCCAGTTGGAGACGGTCGAATCCCCGATGTACGCGAAGGTCATCACCAGGCAGAGCGGAAGCAGCAGCTTGAAGACGACGGGCCCGCCCTTGCCCTCACCGGCGGCACCCGCACCGCCGCCGCCCTCGGCATCGACGTACCACCGACTCCCCACCAGCGCCGCCGGCAGCAACACCACGACCACCGGCAGATACGAGACGAAGAGCGACAGATCCCAGTGCGCCCCCGCCCACGCGAGCGACGCCCCCGCGATCCCGCCCAGGCTGTACGCCGCATGGAAACCCAGCATGATGCTGCGCCCGTACGTCCGCTGCAGACTCACCCCGAGCATGTTCATGGAAGCGTCGAGCGCCCCCACTGAAAGCCCGAACAGACCCAGGGAGACGGCCACTTGCCACAGGGCGTCGCCCGCGCCGACCCCGAGCAGCGCCAGGAGCACCACGGGCTGTGCCCACCGCAGCACACGGCTGGGCCGCACCCTCTTGACCAGCCACTCGGTGCCCACGCTGCCGACCCCCGCGAGGATCGGCACGGCGGCCAGGAACACCGGCAGCAGGCCGTCGGATATCCCGTAGCGATCCTGAATGGCGGGGATCCGCGTGACCAGCAACGCAAAGGTGACGCCCTGCACCAGGAAGCTGAACGCCAAAGAGGCCCTGCCGCGCCGCAGCTCATCTGTCATGGCTGCTGAGCGTAGGACCCCTGACTACCGGTGGGTAGATAGATCACCCATCCAATTTCCCGCGCCTCCCCCGCACGGCAGGCCCCCCGTCACCGCCCGAGCGCGGCCACCTCCTCGGTCACCTTCTTCTCCATCGGGTCGACGACCAGAGCACCGCTCACCATGACCGTCGCCGTGATCGTCACCGCGGCGATCACACCCCCGAGCCAGACCATGGTGTCGATGGGCAACGTGTAGGCACCCACGGCCCGCACCGCCGCCTCACCGAACAGCGCCACGCCCCAGAACACCGAGAACATCCGCTCCAGTCGCGCGAACCGCCCCCGCTCGGCGATCAGCCGCTCCCACACCGCGGTCCGCACCGGGTTCCCCTTCGTCACCCAGGGCTTGAGCCCGGCGGTCATCAACGGCCGCCCACCGGCCACGGACACCAGCACGGCGATGCCGATCGTCGCGGTGATCCCGCTGTCCTTGGCGAGCATCAGCCGCGGGTCACCGGCCACCAGACTGAGCAGAAGACCGACGACATTGGCGGCCAGAATGAGCGCCGCGAGCCCGTTCACCTGCCGATCCTTGACCACGCTCCACAGCGTCCGCCCCGCGGGCACCACACTGCTCCAGGCGAGCGCCGCCATCGTGCCCATGCCGAAGCCCTTGCTGAGCAGGTAGTACGAGGCTGTGGGGACCGCCGCGTCGAGCACGAGCGGCTTCAGCGACTCCCAGCGCGACTGCCGGACGGAAGCCTCCTCAGGGGCCGCTGCTGCGGCTCCTGAGGCCTGCGTGGCCTGCGTGGCTTCTGCGGCCGTGGTGGTGACGAGCTGGCTCATGGTGATCGGTCCTCCGTCGTCCCTGTGACCGTCACAGTCACTGAGTGCGTGCCGTTCGTTCTCGACGCACTCAGCTTCGCCGCGACCACCCGTCGGCCGACAGAAACGATCGTCCGGACCTGGCAGTGACAAATGTCAGACCGATCCGTAGGCCCCCGTCATACCAGCAGGTCAGCCAACTCCCCCATGTCCCCGAAGAGTTCGGTGGCGCCGACGAGCCGCTCCGCGGGCGTCATGGCGGTGAACCCGAGGACGTCCATCCCGGCCGCAAGGGCGGCCTGGACCCCCAGCGGACTGTCCTCGACCACCACACACTTCCCGGGCGCCACTCCCATGCGCTCGGCCGCATAGAGAAAGAGGTCCGGCGCCGGCTTCCCCTTCCCCACGTCCTCGGAGCTGAAGATCCGCTCGTCGTCGAACCACCGGTCGAGCCCGGTCCTGCGATGCCCGACCCGGATCCGCTCATGACTCCCGGACGAGGCCAGGCAGTACGGCACTCCGGCGGCCACCAGCTTCTCCAGTACGTCGACGGCTCCTGCCACGGGCTCGAGCTCCCGCTCGAAGGCGGCAAATACCCGGGCATGGAACGCCTCGTCGAAATCCGCCGGCAACCGCTGCCCACTGCGCTCAAGAACCAGATCGTGTACGCGGTGAACGGCGGCCCCCATGTAGTCACGCAGGGAGTCTTCGTACGTGGTCGGGTGTCCGAGCTCGGTCAGATAGGCGGCAAGAATGGTGTTGGAGAGCGGCTCGCTGTCCACAAGGACGCCGTCATTGTCGAAGATGACCAGGTCGTATCGCATAACCCGACCCTAAACGCAGAAAACCCCCGCACCATAAGGTGCGGGGGTTTCCCGTCAATGATAGTTCGGCGGCGTCCTACTCTCCCACAGGGTCCCCCCTGCAGTAC
>NZ_JBNNJZ010000097.1:0-20805 GCF_050270335.1 Streptomyces sp. NPDC059900 | reverse complement strand
GACGTCAATTGACCGTCGCAGACGCACATGGTGTACTCCAGATCATGACCGACACCGATGTGCGCCTGTGGCGACGAGTCCATATGGACCTCGTCCGCTACGCAGGCTGCGTGTGTCGCCCGTCCTTCTGAATTCGCCTTTCTCCCAGCGCGCCCTCTGCTTGGCGTGCGCTTCCGCGAACTTCCAGGACGGTAGCCGTGTCACCTTCTGTTTCTGCTCCCGCTGTCTCCCCCACGCACGCCTCCACGGCGGTGTCCGCGCCCACCGCCGCCGAGCTTCTCGATTTCGTGCGCCGCAGCGCCGCCGATCCCGAGCTCATCGCCTCGCTGCCGCTCGACCCCGAGGGACGCACCTGGGTGCGCCTCGAAGGGCCCGGCGGCAGCGAAGCCTGGCTGATCGGCTGGCCGCCGGGCACCGGCACCGGCTGGCACGACCACGCGGAGTCGGTCGGCGCGTTCCTCACCGCTGCGGGCACCCTCAAGGAGAACTCCCTCGCCGCCCGGCTGCCCACCGACGGCTGGAAGACCCTGGAGCTGTCCGAAGGCGTGGACCGCGAGCGGGAGTTGACGTCCGGCAAGGGCAGAGCGTTCGGCCAGAACCACGTACATGAAGTACTGAACGAGTCCACGAGCGAGCACGCCATCTCCGTGCACGCCTACTATCCGCCGCTACCCCGCATCCGCCGGTACAGCCGTACCGGCGCGGTCCTGCGCCTGGAGTCCGTGGAGCGTCCGGAGGACTGGCAGTGACCGAGCACTCCGTGGAAGGCCGTTCGGCAGACGCGCCCCCCGTAGGCGCAGACGCATCTCCCGTAGGCATCGACGAGTTGCTGGAGCGCGTACGGCTCGATCTCGACCGGGTCACCCCGCGGGAGGCGCGCGACATCGCGGACGCGGGAGGGCTGCTGGTCGACATCCGGTACGCGGCCCTGCGCGAGCGTGACGGTCTGATCCCCGGCGCCCTCGTCGTCGAGCGCAACGAACTGGAGTGGCGCCTGGACCCGCAGGGCAGCCACCGTGCCGCGGAGGCCGTCAGCCATGACCTGCGGGTCGTCGTCGTCTGCAACGAGGGGTACGCGTCGAGTCTCGCGGCCGTTTCCTTGCGGCAGTTGGGGCTGCGGCACGCCACCGACCTGGTCGGCGGTTTCCAGGCGTGGAAGGCGGCCGGGCTTCCTGTCGCCGCGTGAGCACGCATGGCTCGCGGCGTGAGCAGGCCCGTCTTCTTCGGTGAGCACGCGCGCGTGGGCGCCCCTTTCCGGGTCCGGTAAGGGGCGCCCACCATTGCGTGCCGGTGCTTACTCCTTGGCCGTGGCCACTGTGACGGGGCGCGGCTTCAGCGCGACGCGGCCGGGGAGCGCGGTCGCCGTGAGGGCGAGCAGTGCCGCGACGGCGACCACGGAGACGTACACCAAGGGCGTGACCGAAGGGGCGGCTGTGCCCGTCATGCCGACGCTGAAGGCGGTCAGGACGGCGAGCGCGATGCCGCTGCCGATGGCTGTGCCGATGAGCAGGACGGACAGCGCCTCGGTGCGCAGCATGCCCAGGACCTGGCGGCGGCTCGCGCCCGCGAGACGCAGCATCGCGAACTCCCGGATGCGCTCGGATACGGACATCGCGAGGGTGTTGACGACGGCGATCGCGGTGAAGGCCAGGATGAGGCCCATGGCCAGGTAGTTCACCTCGGCGTTCGCCTCCTGACGCTCGGCCTGGAGATTGTCGGCTGCCGCCGGGTCGAGGACCCGCACGGCCGGGAACTTCCCGACTGCTGCCGCGAGTTGTTCCTGCGTGCGGTCGCTCTTGATCAGGACCGTGGCGGCGAGCGGGTTGTCGACGTGGCGGGCGACCAGGTCGTGCGCCATGGTCAGATCTCCGAAACCGAGCCCGCGCGCGTACACGGCGCTGACTTTGAGCGCGCTCTTCGTGCCGTCGCCGAGCGTGAGCTTCAGCGTGCTGCCGGGCCGCAGGCCGAGCCGGTCCGCGGCCAGTTCGCTGACGGCGACGCTGCCCTTGCCGAAGCCCTTCAGGGATCCGGCGGTCACGTCCGGGTCCCAGGTGCGGGTGAGACCGGTCGTGCTGACCCCCTGCGCCGGGTACTTGTCGAGTCCTACGCGCACGGTGGTGCGCACGACTTCGGTGGCGGCTTCGACGCCTTCGGTCGTACGCAGCTTCTGTGCGGCCCCGGCCGGGACGCCGGGCCCCTGCGCCGCAAGGACCCAGTCGGCGCGGATGCCTTCGCGGGCCTGGGCGCGGGCCGCGTCGCCGAGGGTGGGCTGGACGAACAGGACGGTGCAGGTCATGCCGGTGAGCAGGGCGAGCGGGGTGACGGCGGCCGCCATCCGGGCGGCATTGCCGCGCAGGTTGGCGTGCGCGAGGCGGCCGCCGGGGCCGGTCAGCCGCAGCGGGCCTCGGAGTACGGCAGTCGCCGCCCTGACGACGA
This sequence comes from Streptomyces sp. NPDC059900, assembly GCF_050270335.1. Classification (NCBI taxonomy): domain Bacteria; kingdom Bacillati; phylum Actinomycetota; class Actinomycetes; order Kitasatosporales; family Streptomycetaceae; genus Streptomyces; species Streptomyces sp. NPDC059900. Next base: position 18,369 of record NZ_JBNNJZ010000097.1, on the reverse strand, counting down.
GCGGGCCGAGGAGCGCGACGGCGCAGGAGAGGACCACCACGGCCAGGAAGGTCACGGGCGTCGAGGCAGGCTCGGTGCGCAGCACGCTCAGCACGGCGACCAGCACGACGCCGCCGGCCAGGACGACGAGCCCGGCGATGATGCGGCTCCACGCCGGCCGGGTGCGCTCCACGCGTGCTTCGGCGAGGGCTTCGGCCGGGCGGATCCGGGCGATGCGGCGGGCCGAGAGACGGGCTGCGGCCCAGGCTCCGAGCAGCGTCGCGGCCACGGCGGCGAAGAGCGGGAAGACGCTGACGGTCCGCTCCAGGGTGGCGGGGACGGCGCCCATGTCCACGAACTTGCCGTGCAGCCAGCCGCCGAGCGGAATTCCGGCGAGCGCGCCGCTGACGCCTGCTGCCGCGCCGACGATCAAGGCCTCGCGGCCGAGGAGCCCCCGGATCTGCTTCGGGGTGGCGGCGATGGCGCGGAGCAGGGCGAGTTCGCGGTGGCGCTGCTGCACGGAGAGGGCGAAGGTGCCGACGACCACGAGGACGGCGACGAGGAGGGAGGTGCCGCCCATCGCACCGCCCATGCTGACCAGCTTGACGCGGGCGCCCGCCGCGTCCAGGAACTCCACGGGGCCACGGTCGTCGCCGGTGCTGACCTGCGCCTTCGGCGCCTTCGTACCGGCGAGGGCGTTTGCGACCGCCTTCTTGAGATCAGCCGTCCCGGTGCCCTTCGCCGGTACGACGCCGAGGGTAGTGATCCGGCCGGGATGGGCGGCGAGCCGCTCGGCCTCTGCTGCGGAGAAGAACAGGGACGTCTGGTGGGCGAGGTCGCCCCCGGCAGGGGCCGCGACGCCGGTGATGCGGTAGGAGCGCGGGGCCTGTGTCGACTGGACGGTGAGGCGGTCGCCGCGCTTGAGGCGGGCGCGCTCGGCGAGGGCGCGGTCGATGACGAGGTCGCCGGTGGCGCGCGGGGCCGCTCCGTCGACGAGGCGGAAGGGCGTCAGGGCGGCCGACTCCCAGGCGTGGCCGTACGCGGGCCTGTCGGCGGGGTCACCGGCTCCGGGGGCCAACGGCACGGCGAGGAAGGTCAGTTCGGGAATGACCTTGCCGACGCCCGGCGCCGCTCTGACCTTGTCCGCGACGCCGTCCGGCAGCCAGGCGCGCTCGGCGATCGGCTTGGCCTTGTGCTTGACCTTGGTCTTGCCCTTCTTGTGCTTGACGGTGGTCTTGTGGACGTTCTGGTCGGCTGAGACGACCACCGGGGCAGCGGCGTAGCGCTCGGTCCGGATGGTGCCGCGCAGACCGGTCTCCAGGAGGGTGCCGCAGGCCGTGATCAGGGCGGCGGCACACATCAGTGCCAGGAAGGCGCCGAGGAATCCGCCCTTGCGGTCCCGGACTGTCTGCAGTGCGTAGCGGAGCATCATGAGGTCGCCTCGGGCTCGGAGGAGGGGGATTCTTCGGTGGCTGCGGGCCGCCCGACGGCGGCGGGCTCGTCGGTGGCGGCGGGCTCGTCGGTCTGCTCAGGCGCCGGGAAGGCCAGGAGCCGGGTGAGCACGGTGCGGGCGTCCGCCGGGGTCTTTGCTTCGGGGCGCTTGTAGCGGTTGAGCAGGGCGATGTACTCCTCGAAGAACTCGCGGAGTTCGGGGAGCGTGAGCCGGATCGAGCCGCGCGAGTACGGAAACGCGTCGGCCCATTCACCGGACTCGGCGTCTGCGTCTTGCTGCAACTGCTGGAAGAGCTCCAAGTCGGCGGCGTACGAGAGGCGGTTCAACTCGTCCATGACGAGCCGCGTCCCGGCGTCCTGCTTGCTGCGCGGCGGGAAGCGCCGGTCGCCGGGGATCGCGCGCCACCAGCGTTCACGTCCGCGGCCCCCGCCCCCGGTCTCCTCGACGAAGCCGTAGCGGGCGAGTTCGCGCAGGTGGTAGCTGGTGGCGCCGGTGTTGAGGCCGAGCGCCCTGGCGAGCGTCGCGGAGGTGGCCGGGCCGTGCAGGGTGAGGTGCTGCAGCATCTGCTGGCGCCGGGGCTGCGCGAGCGCCCTGAGGACGCGGAGGTCGCTCAGCTCCTCGGGGGCACCGTCGGTCGTGCCGGGTTCCTTTGCCATGCGTACACAGTCGTCTGTGCACAGGTCCCTTTGCAGTGCGGCGGACCGGCGTCTTCGACGGGGGGTTATCCCCACCCCGGGTGCACGGAGGGGGAGTTGAGGTACGGGTGAGGCTCTGCGGCACGAGGCCTCACGGCATGAAGCACGGCAGGAAGCACGGCATGAAGCCCCGCAGAACGCGAAAGGGCCGGGCCGCGGTTCATACCGCACTGCCCGGCCCGGACCCGGGCCCCACCCCCGCGAGGGCCCCGGTCAGCTCAATCCCCGTCGTACCCCAAGTCGTCCGCGTCCTCGCCCTCTTCCTCGAGTGCCTGCCGGACGATCCGGAGTGCCAGGCCTTCCGAGTAGCCCTTGCGGGCGAGCATGCCCGCCAGTCGGCGCAGCCGCTTGTCGCGGTCTAGGCCCCGCGTGGCACGGAGCTTGCGGGCGACGAGCTCGCGTGCGGTCGCCTCTTCCTGCTCCGAGTCCAGCTGTCCGACGGCCTCCTCGATCAGCACGGCGTCCACGCCCTTCGTACGCAGCTCCTGCGCGAGCGCCCGTCGGGCCAGGCCCCGTCCGTGGTGCCGGGACTCCACCCACGCACCCGCGAAGGCGCCGTCGTTGATCAGGCCGACCTCTTCGAAGCGGGTCAGTACCTCGTCCGCCACGTCCTCCGGGATGTCCCGCTTGCGCAGCGCGTCCGCCAGCTGTTTGCGCGTGCGCGGGGTCCCGGTGAGCAGACGCAGACAGATCGCCCGCGCCTTCTCACCCGGATCCGCTGTCGGCGGCTCCCCCTTCTCGGCCCTCGACGAGGAAGGGGGGCCGCTGTCCTGTGCACCGTCACCCCGGCCTTCGCCGAAGCCGCCGCGCCGCCGACGGCCCCTGCGGCCGCCGCCCCCGCGGAGGCCGGTGCCGTCACCGGCCTGGTCGGCGCCGCCCTGATCCGCACCGTCCGCGGGGCCTCGGCCCGCGGGATCGGTGTAGTGCTCGGGGGTGATCTGGTCCGCCCAGTCCGTGCGCCGCGTCATGGATCAGCTCTTGGCCGCGGCGGCCTTGGGCTTGGTGACCTTGGCGGCCGGTGCGGGCACCGTCTTGGCGGCTTCCTCGGCCGCGCCCGCCGCGTCCTTGGCCGGCTCGGCGGCCGGCTCCTCCGTCGGCTTCACGCCGACGCCCAGCTTCTCCTTGATCTTCCTCTCGATCTCGTTGGCGAGATCGGGGTTGTCCTTGAGGAAGTTACGGGCGTTCTCCTTGCCCTGGCCGAGCTGGTCGCCCTCGTACGTGTACCAGGCGCCTGCCTTGCGGACGAAGCCGTTCTCCACGCCCATGTCGATCAGGCCGCCCTCGCGGCTGATGCCCTGGCCGTAGAGGATGTCGAACTCGGCCTGCTTGAAGGGCGGCGCGACCTTGTTCTTGACGACCTTGACGCGGGTGCGGTTGCCGACCGCGTCCGTGCCGTCCTTCAGGGTCTCGATGCGGCGGATGTCCAGACGCACCGAGGCGTAGAACTTCAGCGCGCGGCCACCGGTCGTGGTCTCCGGAGAGCCGAACATCACGCCGATCTTCTCGCGGAGCTGGTTGATGAAGATCGCGGTGGTCTTGGACTGGTTGAGCGCACTGGTGATCTTCCGGAGCGCCTGGCTCATCAGACGGGCCTGCAGACCCACGTGCGAGTCGCCCATCTCGCCCTCGATCTCCGCGCGCGGCACCAGGGCGGCGACGGAGTCGATGACGATGAGGTCGAGGGCACCGGAGCGGACCAGCATGTCCGTGATCTCCAGGGCCTGCTCGCCGTTGTCCGGCTGGGACAGGATCAGGTTGTCGATGTCGACGCCCAGCTTCTTCGCGTACTCGGGGTCGAGTGCGTGCTCGGCGTCCACGAAGGCGACGGCGCCGCCCGCGCGCTGTGCGTTCGCCACGGCGTGCAGCGTCAGCGTCGTCTTACCGGAGGATTCCGGTCCGTACACCTCCACCACACGGCCGCGCGGGATGCCGCCGACGCCGAGCGCGACGTCGAGCGCGGTCGATCCGGTGGGGATGACCTCGATGGGGTCGTTCGGCCGCTCGCCCATGCGCATCACTGCGCCCTTGCCGAATTGCCGTTCAATCTGTGCGAGGGCGGCTTCGAGCGCCTTCTCGCGGTCGGTTCCTGCCATGGGTTCCACCCGATTTGCTTGTGTCGATCGCTTCACGTCAATGACGCTAGCGCCTGCCACTGACAATCCGCCCCGACGGCCGTCCGGCCTGTGGATAACTCGGGGCGACAGCCCCGCCGAAAACCGCCGGAGCCCCAGGGATCCCCCCGCGAAAACCCCGGGAAAACGCCGCCAGGCAACCCATAAGAATGGATGTTCGATTTTGGTGTCAAGCGCACCACGCGGCGCCACCGAGAGTACGGAAGGGTCCGGTCCGCCTGGCGTACATCGGCCTTGCGGCCCTCCGTGCCGCGTCTACCGACGCCCGTCCGGCCCCGGCTCGCGGCCGTTCCCAGATGCGGTGTCAGGGCTCGCACCCGAAGCTTCCTCCGCCGCGACCTCGGCCTCCGAGCTCCCTCCCGGGTGGTTCGGTCCGCGCATGGCACGCCGCATGCGCGTCAGGAGGGACGCTCCGCCCTTGCGCCGGTGTCCGTGCACGCGCGGGTCGTCCGTGACGTCGTACCGCTTCACGTACGCCCCCAGGAAGGCCTGCAGGGTCGCGATCGCCGGGATGGAGATCAGGGCGCCGACCGCGCCGAGGAGTGCCGTGCCCGCGATGACCGACCCGAAGGCGACCGCCGGGTGGATGTCGACGCTCTTGGCGGTGAGCTTGGGCTGCAGCACGTAGTTCTCGAACTGCTGGTAGACCACCACGAAGATCAGCACCCACAGGGCGTACCAGGGATCGACCGTGAAGGAGATCAGCATCGGCAGCGCGCCCGCCAGATACGTGCCGATGGTGGGGATGAACTGCGAGACCAGGCCGACCCACACCGCGAGCACGGGCGCGTACGGCACGCCGAGTGCCTGGAGCAGGACGTAGTGCGCGATTCCGGAGATCAGCGCCATCAGACCGCGCGAGTAGAGATAGCCGCCGGTCTTGTCGACCGCGATCTCCCAGGCGCGGAGCACCTCGGCCTGCCGGGCCGGCGGAAGGACCGAGCAGAGCGCCCGCCGCAGCCGCGGTCCGTCGGCCGCGAAGTAGAACGAGAACAGCATGACCGTCAGGAGCTGGAAGAGGCCGCCGAGGACCTGCGCCGATACGTCCAGGACGCCGCTGGCGCTGTTCTGCACGTACTTCTGCAGCCAGTCCGAGTGGACCAGGCTGTCCTGGATCTCGACCCGGGAGAGCTCCGTGTGGAAGGTCTGGTTGATCCAGCTGATGACGTCGTCGAGGTAGTCGGGGAAGTCCTCGACCATGTCCACGATCTGGCCCGCGAGCATCGACCCCATGAGCGTGATGAAGCCCGCGCTCGCGATCAGGACGCCGAGGAAGACCAGGAAGGTGGCAAATCCCCTGCGCAGCCCGCGCGCGGCCATCCAGCTCACCGCGGGTTCGACCGCGAGCGCCAGGAAGAACGCGATCAGGATGTTGATCAGCAGTCCGGTCAGCTGGTGGAAGGCCCAACTGCCCAGCTGGAAACAGGCGATGAGCGCGAGGGCCAGCACCATGGCGCGCGGCAGCCAGCGCGGCATACTGGCGGCCCGCCCGGTCGGCGCCCCGTTCGGGGGTTGTGCGGGCGGCGTCGTGCCGAGCGGAGCTACGTCCTGAGTGACCTGCGCGGTCTCGTCTGTCGATGCCACGGGATCAGTCTCGCCCACGCCACCGACATTCGGCCGCCGCCCCCGCATCTTCGCCCCCGCCGGAGCCCGCCGGGTCGCCCGCGGGCGGCGAACCGTCCGGCCGTCAGCGCCTGTCGGCCGGTACGTCCATCGCCGTGCACACGGCGCGCCACACGTCCTTGGCGTCCCAGCCCGCGTCCAGTGCCTGGTGCACCGTACGCCCCCCGAGCTCCGACATCACGTGATCGCGAGCGAACGAGTCGGCGTACCCCTCTCCGAAGTGGGCAGCCATCCGCTCCCAGAAAATCGTCAACCGCATGCCTCCAGTATCACGCCCTTGAGAGTGCAGCCGGACCCCAGCGGGCTCACCGAAGGCGCTTTCCGGCCTACGGTCTGTGCATGGCCGAAACCGGAGCATCCCCGCACGCCGCGTCGTCGCCGGTCGCGCGCGCCGAGCACTTCGTCTGGCTCACCGCGCGCGTCCTCGAGCAGCGGCGGTTCGCGTACCACTTCCCGAGCGCCGCGGGCGGTGCAGGCGGCGCGGGACCCGACCCGCTGGCCGACGCGGTCGAGGGCGCCCTGGCCGCGTACGGCACCGAGGACGGCGGTTACGGATACGCGCTCGAACCGGATCTGCGTGGCCCCGTGAGCCAGCCCCTGCACGCCGTACACGCGCTGCGCGTCCTGGATTCCATCCGGCGCTGCGGCGGACAGCGGGTGGAGCGCGTGTGCCGCTATCTGACCTCGGTTTCGACGTCAGACGGCGCGCTTCCGGCCATTCATCCCAGCCAGCGCGGCTACCCTTCGGCCCCGTTCATGCCCGTGGTGGACCATCCGCCGAGCGAACTCCTGACCACCGGCCCCGTAGTGGGCCTGTTGCACCGCAATGAGGTGTGGCACGCATGGCTGTTCAGGGCCACCGACTTCTGCTGGGCGGCCGTCGAGTCCCTGGAGGAGTCCCATCCGTACGAGATCCAGGCGGCCGTCGCGTTCCTGGACGGGGCACCCGACCGCTCGCGCGCGCAGGCGGCCGCCGACCGGCTCGGCAGGATCGCGCGGCAGCAGCGTCTCGTGACGCTCGACCCCGGGCGGCTGGACGCGTATCCCGTGGCGCCCGGCTACGCACCGGGTGAGCATCACTTCGCGCACGACTACGCGAAGGCTCCGGAGTCGCTCGCGCGCGCGTGGTTCACCGATACGGAGATGGCGCGCTCCCTGGACTTCCTGGAGCAGGAGCAGCAGGAGGACGGCGGCTGGCCGCTGCGCTGGAGGCAGTGGGCGCCGAGCAGCGCCCTCGAAGCGCGCCCGATCGTCACCATCGAGGCGCTGCGCACGCTACGGGCGTACGGGAGGCCCATCTCCTGAGCCCGGTCCGTCTCCTGAGCGCGGTCCGTCTCCTGAGCGCAGCCCATCTCCTGAGCGCAGCCCATCTCCTGAGCTCGGCCCCTCTCCGGAGGAGGCCTCCTCCGCCTCTCTCAGGAGCAGCGCCGCGATGGCCAGTGCCGTGCCGCGCGGCGCCGACAGGTCGATGCCGGTGCGTTCGCCGATCTTCGCGAGACGGTTGTCGACCGTGTTGGGGTGCAGCCCCAGGGCGGCGGCGGTCGCCCTGCGCTCCTGCTGGTGGGCCAGGTGGATGCGCAAGGTCTCCAGCAGTTCGGGACGGTCGGCGACCGGGTCGAGCAGTGCGGAGATGAGGTGGCTGCTCTCGTTGCGGCGGGAGAGGTGGTACTCCAGGAGCACGTCCTCCATGCGGTGCAGTCCGGGAGGCATCCCACACGCGCGCGTGATGCGCAGTATCTCGGTCGCGGTACGGGCCGCGCCGGTCACGGCCTCGGGCCCGGCGGCGTCCACGGCGGCCACGCGTACGGGGAGGTCACAGGCCTTGCTGAGGCGGCGCGGCAGGTCTTCGGGCGGGCGGCACTCCTTGGGCACGACGACCCGTCCGCCGCCGGCCTCCAGGAGCGCGAGCACTTCCACGTCGAAGGCGTGGTCCAGGGCGGTCTGTACCCGTCGCATCCGCCGCCGTACCGCTACGGGGCCTTCGGCCGGCGCCCCGTCGAGGCCGATCGCGAGGACGAGTGCGGGCCCCGCCAGACGCAGTTGGTCGAGCAGGACGTGGCCGGGCGGCACCATGCCGTCGAGCAGGCCGCGGATCAGCGTGCTGCGCTCGGCGCGCTGTTCGGCCTCCAGTGCGGAGCGCTCGTCCAGGTAGGTCTCGGCCACGGTCCCGACGACGGCGGGGTACGACTGCAGCAGCACGTCCACGAGTTCGACGAGGGCCGCTTCCTCGCCGGGGCGTGCCGCCTCGCGCAGCGCCTGCCACAGGACGTAGGCGCCCAGAGCGTGCGTGCGCAGCAGCAGGTGCAGCGGCATGCCCTCTTCCGCGCGCTGTGCGGCCCGCTCGCGGAAGACCCGGTGGCTGCCGGGCCGGTCCGTGACGCGGCGCAGGAAGAGACGCACTCCGTGGCGTGCGGTGGCCGCTATCTCCAGGTCCTTCACGTCGTCGGGGAGTTCCGCGTATCCGGGCAGTTCCTCGAACGACTCGCGGGCCATCCTGCGGGCCAGTTCGTTGACCCCGGGCTCACAGCGCGCCGCGAGGGCCCTGGCTTCGGAGGACAGCGCCACGGTGTCTCCTCTCCAGGGGACGGGGCGGGCCGTCCGCTCTCCGGGGGCGGGCCGCGACGGTGACGCGTCACATTACCCACGGCATCTGTGCACGACGGGATCGGGTGTTCGAAGCCGCGGGGAGAGCGGCGGTCAGCCCGTGAGCGCGCGCACCCCCGCGGTGACCACCACGGCCGCCCCGATGACGACCAGGAACGGAGCGCGCAGCAGCAGGGCCACGGCGGCAGCCGCGAGGCCCACGGCCTTGGCGTCGAGTTCCAGGACCCGTCCGTCGGCGAAGGTCTGCTGAGCCGTGAGCGCGGCCAGCAGTGCCACGGGCAGCAGGGCGGCCATGCGCTTGACGAGCGGACGTTCCAGGGCGCCCGCGGGTACCAGCAGGCCCGCGAGCTTGACGAGGTAGCAACCGGCGACGGTCACGCCGATCGCGATCCAGATGTTCAACGGTTTTCCTTCCGCGGGTCGTTGCGGCGTGTGCCGTCCTCGGCGCCCGCTCTGGTGGCGCCCTTGCGGCCCTCTGCGTAGAGCACGGCCGGCGCGGCAAGCGCGGCCACCAGGACCGGCACCCCGGCGGGCAGTACGGGCAGCAGGCCGAGCCCCAGGACGACGGCGATCGCCGCCACGGCCCGCTCCGTGGTCGTACGCAGCATCGGCGCGAGGAGGGCGAGGAAGACCGCGGGTCCCGCGGCGTCCAGCCCCCATACGTCGGTGTCGCCGATGGCCTCGGCGCCGAGCGCGCCGAGCAGCGTGGTGAGGTTCCACAGCAAGTAGAGGCTCAGTCCGGTGACCGTGAACCCGATGCGGGCGGCACGCCGTGTCGGCTGTGCGAGCGAGACGGCGGTGGTCTCGTCGATGACCCAGTGGGCGGCGAACGGGCGCACCGCGCGCGGGAGGGCAAGGAGCTGCGAGAGCCGCAGTCCGTAGAACGCGTTGCGTACGCCGAGGAAGAAGGCGCCCGCCGCGGCGGTGAACGGGTTCCCGCCGCCCGCGAGCGCCCCGACCAGCGCGAACTGCGAGGCGCCGGTGAAGACCAGCAGGCTGAGCGCGCAGGTCTGCAGCACGGTGAGGCCGCTGCCTGCCGAGGTCACTCCGAAGGCGAAGCCGGAGAGCCCGACGGCGACCCCGACTCCGAGGGCGTCGCGGACCACGGCGGAATCGGGTTTCTCCGGTGTGCGGTCGCCTGTCATGTCTTCCGGGGGCCCTGCTGTCGCGTCAGCCGGGAGACCGGCTGTCATGTCTGCGGGTGTCGTCTGTTCTGCCACACGCCGGACGGTATGAGCAGGGCCGGCTCTCCGTCTTGTACGTTCTTGCGCTCGCGCTGATAGGCACCCGGCGGCACCCCGACGATCCTCGTGAAGTGCCGGTTGAGATGCGGCTGGTCGGTGAAGCCCACGGTGACGGCCGCCTCCGCGGGTGCCGTCCCCGTGTCCAGGAGACGCCGTGCGGCGCGCACGCGCGCGTCGGTGAGCCACGTGTGCGGAGGCATCCCGTACGCGTCGCGGAAGGCCCTCAGCAGGGCGAACGAGCCGACTCCCAGATCGGCGGCGAGCCGCTCCAGGCTCGGCGGGTCGGCAAGCCGCTCCTCGAGGACGTCACGCGCGCGTGCCGCGACCCTGGCGCCCGCCGTGCGCACGGCACGCTGCGGGAGGGGTCCCCCGTTCAGCCGCAGCAGCCGGGTCACGGCCACCCGCAGCAGCGTGTCGGCGGCGAGCGCGTTGCCCTCCTCCGCGGCACGCAGCACCCGGTGGACGAGAGTCACGGCGTACGAGTCATCGAGGACCGGCCGGACGAAGCCGGGGGTCCCCCGGATGGTGGTGGTCTCGGCGGCGATGGCGGCGACCAGATCCGGCGCCGGGTAGACCACCCCGTACCGCCATCCCTCGGGCACGCCTGCCCGGCCCGTGTGCATGGTGTCGGGGTTGATCAGGGCGACGGTTCCGGGCCCGGCGCGCTGATCGGCGCCGCCGTGGTGGAAGACGTCGACGCCCTCGGCGATCGCGGCGATCACGAAGTGCTCGTGGGTGTGCCGCACGAACGTCTTGCTGATGTAGTGGGCACGCAGCAGGTCGACCCCCGGCAGCTCCGCGTACCGCCAGTGCCGCGCCTGCTCCGCCGTACCTGCCATGCCCCCATTCTGCGCCAGCCGCGCAAACCCTTTTCCGCAGGTCGGCGCAGTTGTCAGTGGCGAGGTGCACGATGGGGTCATGGTCAGGTCCGCACCCGGTGCCCACAGCGCTCACAGCGCCCTGGATGGTTTCTCCCCCGCGACCCGCAGCTGGTTCACGGGGGCCTTCTCCGCGCCCACCTCCGCGCAGGCCGGGGCGTGGAAGGCCATCGGCGAGGGTTCGGACGTGCTGGTCGTCGCGCCCACGGGCTCGGGCAAGACACTGGCCGCGTTCCTCGCGGCCCTCGACCAGCTGGCCTCGACCCCGCCGCCCGCCGACCCCAAGAAGCGCTGCCGCGTGCTGTACGTGTCTCCGCTCAAGGCCCTGGCGGTCGACGTGGAGCGCAATCTGCGCAGCCCGCTGACCGGCATCCGCCAGGAGTCCGTGCGTCTCGGCCGCCCCGAGCCGGAAGTGCGGGTCGGCATCCGTTCGGGCGACACCCCGCCCGCCGAGCGCCGTGCCCTGTCCACGCGCCCGCCGGACATCCTGATCACGACGCCCGAGTCGCTCTTCCTGATGCTCACCTCCGCCGCGCGGGACGCGCTGACGGGCATCGAGACGGTGATCCTGGACGAGGTGCACGCCGTCGCGGGCACCAAGCGCGGCGCTCACCTCGCCCTCTCCCTGGAGCGGCTCGACGAGCTCCTGCCCCGGCCCGCCCGCCGCATCGGCCTGTCGGCGACGGTCCGCCCGGTGGACGAGGTGGCGCGCTATCTGTCCCCCCAGCGCAGGGTGGAGATCGTCCAGCCGCCGTCCGGCAAGGAGTTCGACCTTTCCGTGGTCGTGCCCGTGGAGGACCTCGCCGAGCTGGGCGGTTCCCCGGTCGCCGACTCCGACCAGGGCGCGGAGCGCCCCTCGATCTGGCCGCACGTCGAGGAGCGCATCACCGACCTCGTCCAGGCGCACCGCTCGACGATCGTGTTCGCCAACTCACGCCGCCTGGCGGAGCGCCTGTGCAACAGGCTCAACGAAATCGCGTACGAACGCGCGACGGGCGAGCCCCTCCCCGAAGACCACTCCCCCGCCGAGCTGATGGCCGAATCGGGCGCGGCCAAGGGCGCCCCTCCGGTCCTCGCCCGCGCCCACCACGGCTCGGTGTCCAAGGAACAGCGCGCGCTCGTCGAGGAGGACCTGAAGGCGGGCCGCCTGCCCGCCGTCGTCGCCACGTCCAGCCTGGAGCTCGGCATCGACATGGGCGCGGTCGACTTGGTGGTCCAGGTCGAGTCACCGCCCTCCGTGGCCTCCGGCCTGCAGCGGGTCGGCCGGGCGGGGCACCAGGTGGGCGCGGTCTCCACCGGCGTCGTCTTCCCCAAGTACCGAGGCGACCTGGTGCAGGCCGCCGTGGTCACCGAACGGATGCGGACCGGCTCCATCGAGTCGCTGCGCATCCCTGCCAACCCGCTGGACGTCCTGGCCCAGCAGCTCGTCGCGACGGTCTCCCTGGACACCTGGCAGGTCGACGACCTCCTTGCCCTGGTCCGCCGGGCCGCCTCCTTCGCCTCGCTCCCGGAGTCGGCGTTCACGGCCGTCCTGGACATGCTCGCGGGCCGCTATCCGTCGGACGCCTTCGCGGAGCTGCGCCCCCGTGTGGTCTGGGACCGTGTGGCAGGCACCGTCACCGGGCGCCCCGGCGCGCAGCGCCTCGCGGTCACCTCCGGGGGCACGATTCCCGACCGCGGCCTCTTCGGGGTCTTCCTCGCCGGCGCCGACCCCAAGAAGGGCGGAGGCCGCGTCGGGGAACTCGACGAGGAGATGGTCTACGAGTCACGCGTGGGCGACGTCTTCACGCTCGGCACCAGCTCCTGGCGCATCGAGGACATCACACGCGACCGCGTGCTCGTCTCCCCCGCCCCCGGCGTCCCCGGACGGCTCCCCTTCTGGAAGGGCGACCAGCTGGGCCGCCCGCTCGAACTGGGCCGGGCGGTGGGCGCGTTCCTCCGGGAGGTCGGTTCACTGGCGCGCGACGACGCGCGCGTGCGCCTCCAGGCCGCGGGCCTGGACGACTGGGCGGCCGACAACGTCCTGACGTACCTCGCCGAGCAGCGCGAGGCCTGCGGCCACATCCCGGACGACCGCACGATCGTGGTCGAGCGGTTCCGCGACGAGCTGGGCGACTGGCGGGTCGTGGTGCACTCCCCGTTCGGCGCGCAGGTGCACGCGCCGTGGGCTCTGGCGCTGGCCTCCCGGCTGACCGAGCGGTATGGCATGGACGCCCAGGTCATGCACGCCGACGACGGCATCGTGCTGCGCCTGCCCGACGCCGACCTGATGAGCCTGGACCTGCTCGACCAGGAGCCCGCCGACCAGCCACTGGATTACGACAGCGAGAAGCCCCCCGTAGGAGCGGCCGACGTCGCCTTCGACAAGGGTGAGGTCAATCAGATCGTCACCGACCAGGTGGGCGGCTCGGCGCTGTTCGCCTCCCGCTTCCGCGAGTGCGCCGCCCGCGCGCTGCTTCTGCCGCGCCGCAGCCCCGGAAAGCGCACCCCCCTGTGGCAGCAGCGCCAGCGCGCCGCACAGCTGCTCCAGGTGGCCAGCGAGTTCGGTTCGTTCCCCATCGTCCTGGAAGCGATCAGGGAGTGCCTCCAAGACGTCTTCGACGTCCCCGGTCTCACGGAACTGATGGGTGACATCGAGTCCCGCAAGGTCCGGCTCGTCGAGGTCACCACCCCCGAGCCGTCCCCCTTCGCCCGCTCACTGCTGTTCGGGTATGTCGCCCAGTTCCTGTACGAGGGCGACTCACCGCTCGCCGAACGGCGCGCGGCGGCCCTCTCCCTGGACTCCCGGCTGCTCTCCGAGCTCCTGGGCCAGGCCGAGCTGCGCGAGCTGCTCGACGCGGACGTCCTCGCGGAACTGGAGCAGGAGCTCCAGTGGCGCACGGAGGACCGCCGCATCAAGGACGCCGAAGGCGTCGCCGACCTGCTGCGCCTCCTCGGACCGCTCACCGAAGCCGAGTTGGCCGAGCGCGGCGGCGAGCCGGAATGGGCGCAGGAGCTGGCCGCAGCCCGCCGAGCGATCCAGGTCCGCATCGCCGGGACCGACCACTGGGCGGCGATCGAGGACGCGGGCCGCCTGCGTGACGCGCTGGGCACCGCGCTGCCGGTCGGCGTCCCCGAGGCGTTCACCGAGCCGGTCAAGGACCCTCTCGGCGATCTCATCGCGCGGTTCGCGCGCACGCACGGCCCCTTCACCTCCGCCACGGCCGCCGCCCGCTTCGGCCTCGGCGCGGCGGTCACCGAGGGGGCGTTGCAGCGCCTTGCCGCGGCCGGACGTGTCGTACAGGGAGAGTTCCATCCGGCGGGCATCGGCCAGGAGTGGTGCGATGCGGCCGTCCTTCGCCGTCTGCGCCGCCGCTCCCTGGCGGCGCTCCGGCATGAACTGGAGCCGGTGCCGCCCGCCGCGCTCGCCCAGTTCCTGCCCCAATGGCAGCACTTGAGCGGGCACGGACTGCGGGGCCTCGACGGCTTGGTGCGTGCCATCGAGCAGTTGCAGGGGGCGACCGTTCCCGCGTCCGCGCTCGAAAAGCTCGTGCTGCCCTCCCGCGTCTCCGGCTACGCACCGGCGATGCTCGACGAACTCACCGCCGCCGGCGAGGTGGTGTGGGCAGGATCCGGATCCCTGCCGGGCAAGGACGGCTGGGTCTCCCTGTACCTCGCCGACGCCGCGCCCCTGCTCCTGCCGCCGGCCCACCCCCTGGAGCTCACCGCACTCCACCAGTCGGTCCTGGACACCCTCTCCGGGGGGTACGGCCTGTTCTTCCGGCAGATCGCCGACCAGATCCGCGCCACCACCCACCCCGAAGCCTCGGACCTGCAACTGGCCGACGTGATCTGGGATCTGGCCTGGTCAGGACGGCTCACTAACGACACGCTCGGCCCGATGCGCTCGCTCCTCGGCTCGGGCCGCACCGCGGGCTCAACCGCCCACCGCGCCAAGCGCAGCACTCCGCGCGGGCGCTACGGCACACTGACGGCCGCCGCCCGCCCCACATCGCGTACGGGCCCGCCGACCGTCGCCGGCCGCTGGTCGCTGCTCCCCGCCCACGAACCCGACCCCACGCTGCGCGCCCACGCCCTGGCTCGCACCCTCCTGGACCGGCACGGCGTGGTCACCCGCGGGGCGGTTGCCGCCGAGGGAGTCGAGGGCGGCTTCTCTGCGACGTACCGCGTCCTGTCCGCCTTCGAGGACAGCGGGCAGGCGCGGCGCGGCTATGTCGTCGAAGGGCTCGGCGCAGCCCAGTTCGCCATGGACGGCGCGGTGGACCGGCTGCGCGCGGCGGCGAACGCCCGCGACCGTACGGACAGTGCACCGTCCGCCATGAGCTACGCCCCGCGGTCCTCGGACACCCAGGCCCTCGTCCTGGCCGCCGCCGACCCCGCCAACGCCTACGGAGCCGCACTCCCCTGGCCCGATCCGCCCACCGACGCGGGGCACAAGCCGGGTCGCAAGGCGGGCTCCCTGGTCGTCCTCGTCGACGGCGAACTGACCCTCTACATGGAGCGCGGCGGCAAGACCCTGCTTGCCTGGCCCTCGGTCCCGCAGGACGACGGCCCCGCCACCGAGGACGCCCGCCTGCACATGGCCGCCGAAGCCCTCGCCGCGTCGGCCCGGGCCGGTGCGCTCGGCACAGTCACGGTCGAGCGCATCAACGGAGGCTCCTCCCTGACATCCCCCCTCGCCCCCCTCCTGGAAGGAGCAGGCTTCCACGCCACCCCCCGCGGCCTGCGCCTGCGCGCCTGACGCACCCCCGACATGCCACCCTGGACCCCATGCCCGAAGGAGACACCATCCACCAGGCAGCCCGGCGTCTGCACACCGCCCTCGCCGGGCACACCGTCACGCTCTGTGACCTCCGTGTCCCGAAGCTCGCGACCGTCGACCTGACCGGGCGTACCGTCCTGGACGTCACCCCGCGCGGCAAGCACCTCCTCACCCGCTTCGAGGGCGGGCTCACCCTGCACTCGCACCTCCGCATGGACGGCTCCTGGCGCCTGTACGCACCGGGCGAGCGCTGGAACGGCGGCCCCGGGTACCAGATCAGGGCCATCCTGGGCACCGCGGAACGCACGGCCGTCGGCTACCGCCTGCCCGTACTCGAACTCCTGCGCACCGCCGACGAGCACAAGGCCGTGGGCCACTTGGGCCCCGATCTCCTGGGCCCCGACTGGGACCCCGACCAGGCGCTCCGCAACCTCCTGGCGGACCCCGACCGCGCCCTGGGCGAGGCGCTGCTCGACCAGCGCAATCTCGCGGGCATCGGCAACGTCTTCAAGTGCGAGATCTGCTTCCTCCTGGGCGTCACCCCCTGGCTCCCCGTGGGCGAACTCCCCGCCGAGACGGCCGCGCGCATCCCCGCCCTCTCCAAGAAGCTCCTGGAAGCCAACCGCAACCGCCCGGCGCGCATCACGACGGGCCGCGACCGCCCGGGCCACCGCCTGTACGTCTACGGCCGCGCGCCCCGCCCCTGCCTGCGCTGCGGCACCCCCGTACGCAAGGGCCAGCAGGGCGACGGCTCCCGCGACCGCCCCACGTACTGGTGCCCCACCTGCCAACCCGGCCCGACTTCCTGAACTCCGGCCCCCTCGGCTACGGACCCTGAGCTCCGGACCCCTGAGCCCCGCCCCCTGGGCGGACCCCTGAGCCCCGGACGCCGACGCCCCGCCACCCCGGACCCATCCATCCCGGGCCCATCTCCCGGCGACCAGCAGCACCCGTACACACACCAGCAACCCACACCCACCCACCAGTTGACGCCCCGTCAGATCCCGCCGTACCGTCCCGTCATGCCCCTAACGGCGTACGACCTCAGCGGACGCACGGCATTCGTCACCGGCGCGGCCTCCGGTATCGGCAGGGCCTCGGCCGTACTCCTCGCGGAAGCGGGCGCGAGCGTCCACTGCGCCGACCGCGATACCCAGGGGCTCCACGAGACGGCCACGCTCATCAAGGCCGCGGGCGGCACAGCGCACACCCATTACCTGGACGTGGCGGACCGGGCTCAGGTCGAGCAGGCCGTGGCGACCGCCACCGCGGTCACCGGCCGCCTGGACGTCATGGCCGCCATCGCCGGAATCATGCACAACAGCCCGGTCCTGGAGACCCGCGACGAGGACCTCGACCGGGTACTGAACATCAACTTCAAGGGCGTCCTGTACGCCTGCCAGGCCGCGGCCCGCGTGATGATCGCGGCAAACACCAGCCCTGCGAACGCAGGCGCCACGAGCACCAGCCCCGCCAACACCCCCACAGCGAACCCCGCCGAGACCAACGGCTCCCGCCGCCCCGGCAGCATCATCACCATGGCTTCGGGCGCCGTGGACACCGGCGGCCCCGGTCTCCTCTGCTACGGCGCGGCGAAGGCCGCCGTCGTGCAGCTCACGAAGACCCTGGCCACCGAGGTGGGCCCGCACGGCATCCGCGTCAACGCGGTCGCGCCGGGCTGGATCCGTACCCCCATGACCGACCGCCACGACAGTGACGCGCAGGCGCACACCGAAGGGCTCATGGTCCGCATGTCCCCGCTGGGCCGCGTCGGCGAACCGGAGGACATCGCGCACGCCGTCCTGCACCTGGCGTCCGACGCGTCCGCCTTCACGACGGGCCAGATCCTCCGCCCGAACGGCGGCGTCGCCATGCCTTGGTGACAGCGTCGGCACCGGCCCCCTTGCCGGCATCGGCCGCACGCCCACCGCCCCGCCGCGACCACCCCGTCCACCGCTGCACCCCCGCCCACCTCGGCAAGCGCGGCAACCGCGGCGACCGCGGCGACCGCAACCACCCCGCCAAACCGGAAGCTTCCCCAGACGCCAGGCCCGCCCGTCGAGCGCGCTCCCTGGCCAGGGCCGCGGCACTCACCGCCCGCGACTTCGGCACACAGTGCACCGGCAGCAGACTCAGCCCCCACCCACCGGCGGCGACGGCCCCCTCCAGCACCCCCGCATCAGGCGCGAGCGCCAGCCGCAGCACGCCCCACCACCAGAGCGCACCGAGCGCCAGAGCCGGCGTCCACCGCACGACTCTCCATGCCACGGCCACCACCTCCGCACGCTCAAGGCCTGTACGAGACCCGCACGAGCCCCGCTCGACGCCCGACACCCGTTGCCCCACACCCGACACCTGACGCCCGGCACGCGACACCCGGCACATGCCGCCCGATCGACGCTAGACGCCCGGCTCCACCGGACGGGAGGGCGCACCACGGCGCACACGAGGCACGACCACTGTGCCGCTGGTCGTGCGGGTGGTCGCGCCGGTGGTCGCGCCGGCCGTCCCGCCGCCTACGGCGCGATCAGCCGTTCTCCGCCTGGAACATCCAGTGATGCTTCTCCAGATCGGCGGTGATCCCGATGAAGATGTCCTGGCTCACCGGATCCGCCTCACCGGTCGCCCCGACCCGCTCCCGCATCCGCGTGATCACCGCACCCAGCGCGTCCACGAGCGTGCCCACCGCGTCGGCGTCCTTGACCCAGCCACCGGCGACGTCGCCGATGCCGCTGCTCCGCGCCACGGTCCCCGCACGGCCGTCGGGCGACACGCCGAGCGTGGACGCCCGTTCCGCCACCGTGTCGGAGTGCAACCTCGCCGTGTCGACGACCTCGTCGAGCTGCAGGTGCACGGAACGGAATCGTGCGCCGACCACGTTCCAGTGGATCTGCTTGGCCACCAGGGAGAGGTCGACCAGGTCCACGAGCGCCCCTTGCAGGGCTTCCGAGACCGTCTTCAGATCCGCGTCCGACAGAGGACTCTTCACGACATACATG